>JAADYY010000058.1 GCA_010092805.1 Chloroflexota bacterium
CGTGCAGATGTCTGAATTGCGTTAATTTGCCATTGATCAAGCTTACGTTTATCGCGCTTTTTTTGCAGGTTTCACACAGGCTGGACGTAATTCATTGTGGATTTGCGCTATAATAAATATAACACGTTGAACAGAGCATCTTAACAACAGAGCAGGTTAGGCGAGTCCCTTGTGACGCCCCAGCCGCATCGACGCCGACATTGACGCCAGCATTGCACTGCACAGCGGTCGTTGGAGATACATAGCAAGCCCTCATCGCTGCAGTCACCGTGAATAGCACCCAACATCGCCGCCCATCCGCTGTGGCACAAGCTGATCGCCTAACCCGTTCTGTTGTTAATTGCAAATCAGCACAATTTGCTGCCCCCGATTTCTCGTCAAAATCACAACCCTGTGATCGCTGCCCTTCAATTTCAATTTCTGAATGAGCACGTCCGGGGTGACTGCTGTCCCGCGCTTCTTGACCGTCACCTGCCCCACATCGCGCGCGCGCAGGTACGCCCGCAGCGCCTTGAGATTGAAGGGCAGCCACGCCTCAATGGGCCAGGCGCGTGCCCAGGGCGAGCTAGGGTCGGCGTCGGTGGTGAAGTAGGCGATGGTTTCGTCCAGCAGCGCCCCGCCAAACGCGACCGCCGCATCTGCGACCAACCCAGCCCGAATCAGCGCGGGGTCCGGCTCGACCAACCAGCCACGCGGCGCTGTGATCGGCGCAGCCGGCGCGCTGCGATCATCACGCTGCCAATGATATGTTGCGGACTCCGTCAGCAGGGTTGCGCGGCGCTGACCCGCGCCGGCTGCGTTTGCGTCGAGCCGCAGCAAGGCCTCTTTAAGATCGCCATTGGCCGAGATGAACTCGACTGCGCCGCCGTATTCATCCAACTGCGCCAAATCAACGCCGGGCGAGAGCTTCGCCAGCCGCTGCGGCACAACCCACCCACGCAGCAGCGACAGCGGCGGCAGATAGCGCGCCACATGGTGAATCCGGCGGCCTTCGGAGTCGCGGCGCGCCGGATCGTAAAACAGCAGATCGCCTTGCGGTGTGATCGTGTGCGCATCGGCGACTTCAAAGGTGACGCTCAACCCCAGGGCCGCCGCGTTATGGGCCGCGATGGCGACACCCACCGGGTCATGATCGATGCCATGCACCGACGCCCCCGCCGCCGCGAACGCCAGTGCATCGCTGCCGATGCCGCAGCACACATCGGTCATTTGCAGTTGCGGCCCAGCACCCACCGACCCCGCGCGGTAGCGGCGCACCAGCGGATCGCTGGCTTGTTCGAGCGCGGCGCGCGTGAAAAACATCCGCCCCGCGTCTGCGCCGAACTTCCCGACCGCCGCGCTGCGTAACCGGGCCATTTCCAGCGCGGCCCCGGCCACCGCCGCCGGCAGATCGCGGCGCAGGGAGGTCAGCAGACGCAGTGTGTTCGCGTCGGAAAGATCTTCCGTGCTGAGCTGAGCGAGCAGGCGCGCGCCCGCAGCCGTGCTGAGGTAATCAAGTTCGTCGAGGCCGATAGTCACGCGCGGTTATTCGTCAGGGGCTTCCGCTGTGGCCGCGTCAATTGTCACCCACCCAATCACGCCGGCAGCAAGCGCGCTCAGCGGCGGGTTGATCAGCACGGGCAGCGTCCAGGTATGTGCGGTCGCGCGGCTGAACTTGCCAACCTTGTTCACATCCCGCACTTGCCCGTTCACCACAGCAGGTTGCATAAATGCGACGGCCTTCGGCAGGCTGCTGAACGCGATCAGCGCCGTCGCGTGATCGTCCAGCGTCAACGCCAGCGCCGACCACGCGACGGGTTCACCCGGGGCCAGCGCCCAAACGGGCTTGTTCGGCGTCTGCTGGATCAAGAGGTGGACATAGCGCCCACTGAAATCGTCATGGTCAGCGAACAAACGGGGTAGCAGGGCCATCTCGTCGGAATCGCGGTCAGCGACGCCGCGCACCCGCGCCAGCGTATCGTCGGTTTGGTGCGGTTTTTCGCCGCGCGCCAGCACCCCAACGACCGCGCCGGGCTGCCCAGTCTCGACCGCCGCCTCAACCAGAATCCGCGTGTACCCAACAGATTCCAGCGCCGCCACCTGGGCCGCGCTCGGCGCACCGGATGCTGTAACCGCGATCAGCCGACCGCCAGGTCGCAGCGCATTGAGCGCCGCCGTCAGCAGCGACGGCCCCAACGGTTGATCGTACACAGCAACCGCATCGGCGCTTTCTGCCGGGAATCCACCGAGATCATCGGCCTCGAACGCCCGGATGTCCAAATCGCCGCGCACATCCGCCAGCACAGCGCCAGTCGCCCCACCCACATCGATCAGGCGCAGGGCAGCCGCACTCGGCGGCAGATGCTTGGCCAGCGCTTCGATCAACTGGCGTTTCAGCGTTTCGGGAACGCTCACGGCTGCTTGTAGGCAGCGCCAGCGGCCTCGATCAACGCGAGCACCTCTTCCCACTCCTCGCGGAAGAAATGCAGCGTCACCTGCCCAATTTCCAGGTGATAGACCGTCTCGCCGTCCGGCTCCTTCGAGAGCCAGGCGGTGAAGTTTTCCGTTTCAGCGATGGTTTCGGTCGGGATATTTGGGTCGTTTGCCATTATTCGCTACTCCGTTCCGGGGGATCGGGCGCATCCAGCGCCGGGAACACCGTTTGATTGGTCAATTTGCCGTATAAATACTGTCCCGCCAAGCGCAAACTCGCCAGCGTGGGGGCCGCCAGAATGATCCCCAACGCGCCAGCCAGGCTGCCGCCAGCGATCACGGCCACGATCACGACAAACGGATGCAGATTCAGGCTGGTGCCCATCACGCGCGGCGTCACGATCACGGCTTGCACATTCTGAATAGTGATCCACACGCCGACGACCACCAACGCGAACAACAGCGGCTGATCGCGCAGAAATTCGATGGTCGCGGAGCCGGGGGCCAAGAACGCCAGCAGCGCCGCCGGGATCATCGCCAGCAGTGGGCCGAGCGTTGGGATGAATTCGAGGAAAAACGACAGCAGCGCCAGAATCGGCGCGTTGGGCACGCCCAACAACGTTGCCGCCAGCCACACCACCACACCGATGAACGACGATAGGATCAACTGCCCGCGCAGATAAGCGTTCCACACCTGACCCAGTTCGTAGAAAAGCCGCCGCACATCATTCCGGTAATCCGGCGGCGTGATCGACACGATGGACTGGATGAAGCGCGCGCCATCTTTGAGCAGGTAGAACATCATCGTCAGCAAAAAGATCGCGTTGATAATGGTGTTGAACGCCCCACCCACGAAATTCACCGCCGGGCCAGTCAGCGAGCTGATGAAGCTGCGGCCAATCGCCACCAGATCAAAATTCTGGAGCTGCGTCAGCTCGTTGAGATCATCGATACTGAAAGCATCCAAAATATAATCCAGCGGAATGAATTCCTGCCCATCAACGATGATGGCGGAGCCACCGATAACGATGGGTTGGCTGAGCAGGGCTTCGATGTCCTGTTCGAGCGTGCTCATTTCGGAGGTAAAGCGGCTGGCGAAATCCTGAAATTGCTGAAACAACGCCGGGATCACCACCAGAATCAAGACGACGAACAACGCGACCAGCAGCACGAACGTCACCAAAATCGCCCAGATGCGGCTGCCGGGCAGCCAGCGCAAAATGCGCTGATCCAGCAGCGTGGTCAACGGGTTCAGCAGGTAGGAGAGGACGAGCGCCACCGCGATAATCGGCAGGATGCTCGTCAGTTGAAACGCCGCGACCCCCAACACCACCAGCGCAATGAGCGCAACGGTGCGTTTGGTGCGCGCCGACCACTGCGGCGACGAGATCGACGGAATCGATAAATTGCTGCGCTTATTCATAAGCAGTCGCCTTCGCACCGATGATCATTAAATCGCCGCCGGATGACAGCCTCAGCCGCCATCCGGTTCAAATGTATCGTGTGAATGGTCTCAGTCGTCGCGTGGGGGGCGTCCGCCGCCGCCACCGCGACGACCGCCCCGGTCGCCGCCGCCACTGCCGCTGCGACGGCTGCCATTGCCGCCACGATCACCCCGGTCGCCGCGATCACCGCCGCCGCTTGGCCGACGATCCCGTTGGCGCGCCTCCTCCGCCGTCCAGCCTTCCAGCACCGCTTGACGACTCAGACGCACCTTGCCATCGGGCGAGACATCGGTGACCATCACCATAATCTCGTCGCCGATATTGACCACATCCTCAATCGACTCGACCCGGAAATCGGCGAGTTGTGAGATATGCACCATGCCGTCGCGGCCCGGCAGGAACTCGACGAACACCCCATACGGCTCAATGCGCACGACTTTGCCCGTGTAGATGCGCCCAACCTCGGCGTCTTCCGTAAGCCCACGCACTTCCTCGACCGCCGCGTTGACGGACTCAGCGTCCGCGCCCGCCACAAAGACCGTGCCATCGTCTTCGATGTCGATCTTCACGTTGATGCGCTCCTGAATGCCGCGAATGGTCTTGCCACCGGGGCCAATCACCGACCCGATCTTGTCGGGGTCGATCTTGATCGAGATCATGCGCGGAGCGTAGTCGCTCAACGCCGCCCGGTGTTCTGGCAGCGCTTGCAGCATCACCTCAAGGATTTGCAGACGTGCATGACGCGCCTGTGCCAGCGCCTGCGCCATCACCTCATCCGAGACGCCCGTGATTTTGATGTCCATTTGCAGCGCCGTGATGCCGTTGGTTGTCCCGGCGACCTTGAAGTCCATATCGCCCAGGTGATCTTCCAGGCCCTGAATGTCGGTGAGCACCGCCACGGCATCACCCTCTTTGATGAGGCCCATCGCAATCCCGGCGACCGGGCGAATGATGGGCACACCCGCGTCCATCAGCGAAAGCGTGCTGCCGCACACACTGCCCATCGACGTGCTGCCGTTGGAACTGAGCACTTCACTCACCAAACGGATGGTGTAGGGGAAGACGGACTCGTCCGGGATCATGCTGCGCAGTGCGGCTTCCGCCAGCGCCCCATGCCCAATCTCGCGGCGCTTCGGCCCACGCAGCGGCGAAACTTCACCCGTGCTGTAGGGCGGGAAGTTGTAGTGATGCAAAAAGCGCTTGTTTTCTTCCGGGCTGAGCGTGTCGAGGATCTGCGAATCGCGCGGCGTGCCCAACGTCGCAACGGTCAGCACCTGCGTCTGCCCACGCTTGAACAACCCAGAGCCATGCACGCGCGGAATCACGCCGACTTCTGCGGCCAGTGGGCGAATCGTGACGTAATCGCGTCCGTCGGGGCGCACGCCGTCACTGACGATGCGCCGCCGGACTTCCTCTTTGTAAATCTTCTCGTAAGCGTCGCGCACAATCCGCAGACTGACCTGCGCCGCCGGGTCTTCGGTGGCGGCGTTGCGGGCCTCGTATTCCGCGATGAGGTTATTCTTGAGTTCCTCCACCGCGTCGGAACGCTCGGTACGCTCGGTCTTGTTGATGATGATGTCGCGCAGCGCGTCGCGCGTCTGCCCGGCGACTGCCTCATAGATGGCATCGTCCCAGGGCAGCCCAATGAAATCCTGCTTCGGCTTGCCGATCGCGTCGGCCATCTGCTGCTGCATGGCGAGCACATCTTGCAACGAGCGATGCGCCAGATTCAGCGCTTCGATCATCGTCTCTTCGTCGATCTCTTTGGCGGCACATTCCACCATGTTGATCGCGTCGCGCGTCCCGGCCACCCGCAGATCCAGCGTACTGCCCTCCATCTGCGAGATCGTCGGGTTGACGATCAATTCACCCGCGATCATGCCAATGCGCACCGCCGCCACCGGCCCATGCCAGGGAATATCCGAGATCATCAGCGCGGCGCTCGCAGCGATGATGCCCAACGTGTCGATTTGATGCTCCTGATCGTGGCTGAAGGCCGTCAGGATGATCTGCACTTCGTTGAGCATGTCTTTCGGGAACAGCGGACGCAGCGGGCGGTCGATCACGCGCGAGGTGAGGATCGCGCCTTCGGACGGTTTGCCCTCACGCCGGAAATAACTGCCGGGGATGCGCCCCGCCGCGTAAAGCTTCTCTTCGTAATCCACGCTCAGCGGGAAAAAGTCGATGCCTTCGCGCACCGACTTGCTCATGGTGGTGACGGCGAAAATCATCGTCTGCCCCACCTGTACCGTCACCGCGCCACCCGCCTGTTCGGCCAGTTTACCCGTCTCAACGACGATCTCTTCGCCGCCAAGCGTCGCGCTGTAACGGTGATTAACGCCCATAATGTCGGACATTGTGTGTAACTCCTGTCTTTCTATACACAAAATGCCCGGCAGCCAGGGACTGGAAAGTGCTGCTAAACCCTCGCTTAGCCACACGCTCCAATTCCTGCTCTACCAGGCATTCGGCTCCCTCATGAGCCGCTGCCCGGCCCATTGACAATAAGCATAAGAACCTGCGCTGCGCCAGTATATGCCAACTCAGCGACGCAGACCCAACCGTTCCAACAGCTCACGGTACGCTTCGGGATTGACACGACTCAGGTAACGCAGATGCCGCCGCCGCTGCCCCACTAACTTGAGCAGCCCACGCCGCGAATGCTGATCCTGCTTGTGCTGCTTCAGATGTTCGGTCAACTGCTGAATACGCTGCGTCAACAGCGCCACCTGCACCTGCGATGAGCCGGTGTCGTTGTCATGCTGGCCGTAAGCCTTGAAAATTTCGTCCTTCTCGGACTTTGTGAGTGCCATCGTTTGTCCTCAACTACGCACGTCGCCAAGTGAAGCGGACACCAGCCCCACTGGTCAAATTCACTGTATTATAACCTTGTAGAGTATAGCAGAGCGCCCCACCGAATACCAGACCCTGCGGGCGCATTCGGAAATGGGGGCGAATGGATCGGCTGGCTGTTTGGCCCTCATCCTCCGGCCCTCAGGGAGAAGAGGAGCGCAACACGGGTTGAAGTCCCGCTCCCAGGGCCGCAGGCCCGGTCGCCGGTGGCTTCTAGAGCGGGATTTAGGGTGAAGGCCGTGTGCTTTGCTTGCCCCAGAATCCGAATACACCCGACCCTGCGATAACGGCGATCAGCAGCCAGAAGCAGCGTCATGGATAAAGGCGCGTTCATGCGCTGGGCAACGCCGCCATCAACGCACGCAGAAGTATTTCGGGCTGGTCTTCCTGGACGAGATGGCCGGCCTCCGGGATCGCCTCAAAACTTGAGTGCTTGATCATCCCGTGCAGTTGACGGCCCCGTTCGATGGGAATCCAGCGATCTTCGGTGCCCCAGAATATCGCTACAGGGCACTGGGTTTGCCCGTAATGCGGCTCGACCTCATCGGTGTATTTCTGATCCATCTGGGCGATCTGTCGATAA
>JAADYY010000373.1 GCA_010092805.1 Chloroflexota bacterium
GTTGATGGTAAAAAAGTCCTATTTGAGCCATTGGGCCTGCTGTGCCCTGAGTTTGATGCTGGCCGGGCTGCTGGCGGTATCGCCCCTGCCGCGCACACAAGCCGCTGTGATCCCCGCCGACGTTCACGCCGATTTGAGCGCGCAGATCAGCGCGCAGGGCCGGTCGCGGGTGATCGTCGGGGTGAACGCGCCGTCGCAGCCCGAAGCCGCGCTCAGCCAGCCGCAGATTCAGACGCAGCAAGCGACCATCGACTACACCCGCGCCGCGCTGATCAACAACCTCAACGCGCAAGCGCCGCAGAGCGTCACCGTCGTGCTGGACTCGCTGAACTGGCGGATTCCGTATCTGGCGCTGGAAGTCGATGCGGCGGGGCTGAGCGCGCTGCTGAACGCGCCGCAGGTGACGAGTGTGCGCGCCAGCGGCATCCATGAGCTGGCGCTGAGCAGCAGCCTCGCCGTCGTCCGCGCGGCGGAGGTATGGGCGCAGGGCTACGACGGCGCGGGCCAAACCATCGCCGTGATCGACACAGGGATCGAAGCGGGGCACCCGTTTTTGGGCGGGCGCGTCGTCAGTGAGGCGTGTTTCTCTGGCGGCATCCTCGGCTCCCAGACGTTCTGCCCCGGCGGCGGCCTGACCGCGTTCGGGCCGGGGGCGTCGGCACCGACGGTGTGCGCGACTCTGGGCTTGAGCGGCTGCGCGCACGGCACGCACGTCGCCGGGATCGCGGCGGGAGCGGACGGGCCAGCCAACGCGCCGTCGGGGGTTGCGCCCGCCGCCAATTTGATCGGCGTGAATGTCTTCAGCGCCGCCGATGTCAACAACACGCCGGGCGCTGAAGTGGTCGCCGACGACGCCGACATCATCAGCGCGCTGAACCACGTGTTTAATCTGCGCGACAGCTACGACATCGCGGCGGTGAACATGAGCTTGGGCTACGGCCAGCACTTCGGCACCTGCGACAACGAAGTCCCGGCGATGACGGCGATCATTGGGCAGTTGCGCGCCGCCGGGATCGCGACGGTGGTCGCCACGCAGAATTACGGCTATCTGAATGCGATCAGCTTTCCGAGCTGCATCTCAGCCGCGATCAGCGTGAGTGCATCGACAGACAGCGACGGGATCGCAGCGTTTGCCAACCGCGCGCCGTTTATGAGCCTGTTCGCGCCGGGGGTCAGTGTGAGTTCGGCGGTGCTGGGCGGCGGCTACGAGGCCTGGAACGGCACCTCGATGGCCGCGCCGCACGTGGCCGGGGCGCTGGCCTTGCTGCGTGAATATCAGCCGACCGCTTCGGTGGCTGATCTGCTGGGCGCACTCCAGATCAGCGGGCCGCAGATCCCGGTGTTCGGCGGGTCGGTGCCGCGCCTCGATGTGGCCGGGGCGCTCGCGCTGATCGACGATCCGCTGCCGACGATCACACCGTCGCCTTCGCCCACCGCGACGCCGACGCCCGCGCCTGCCACCAACGACAGCTTCGACGGCGCGCTGGTGATCGCCGCGCTGCCGTTCACGCATTCGCAGTCCGTCGGCGCGGCGACCCTCGCCCCCAACGATCCGGCGATGTGCGGCGGCAACAAGAAAAACAATACCGTCTGGTTCGCCTACCACTCACCGATCAACCAGGACATCCAGATCGATACACGCGGCAGCAACTACGACACAGTGCTCGCGGTGTATACCGGGGTGCAGCCGCCCAGCCTGACGTTGGTCGCGTGTGATGACAACCTGCCCGGCCAGCAGGTCTCGGAGGTGCGCTTTGCGGCCAACGCCAACACGACGTATTACGTCATGGTCGCGGCGTGGGGCACGGCACCGGCTGATCCTGGCGCGATTCTTGAGTTGGCGGCGCAGCGCATCAACGCGCCGACGGCCACGCCTTCGCTGACTCTGACACCGTCGATGACGCCGACGCCGACGTTGACCCCGACTGGGCCGCCACCCGCCCCGGCGGCTCCGCTGGCCCCGGCGAGTCTGATCGCGGCGCGGCAGCCGACGTTCACCTGGACGGCGGTCGCGGCGGCGACGGGCTATCAACTGTGGGTGAGCCGCGCCGATGACGGATCGCAGGTGCTCGCCGAGTGGTACGATGGCGCGGCAGTCTGTGCGGGCGGGTCGTGCAGCGTCACGCCGGGGCTGGCGCTGGCGGCGGGCGCGTATCGCTGGTGGGTGCAGACCTGGAACCCTGACGGCGGTTACGGCCCCTGGAGCGCCGAGGGCGGCTTCACCGTGCAGACGGCGGCCCCCACGCCACAGAGTCCGGTGGGCGCGATCAGTGCGACGAGTCCAACGTTCACATGGGCGCTGATCCCCGAAGCAAGCTGGTACCGGCTGTGGATCACGGCGGCGGACGGGGCGCTGATCCATGAGGGCTGGTACGCGGCGGCGGCCATCTGCGCGGTGGGTACGTGCAGCGCCGATCCCGGTGTGATGTTCAGTAATGGCGCGTATCGTTGGTGGGCGCTGGCGTGGAGCGCCGACGGTGATCTGAGCGCGTGGAGCGCCGAAACCCTCTTCACCGTGAATGCGCCGCCGTCCGGCGTCACGCCGACCAACCCGGCGGGGATCATCGGCACCGCCGCGCCGACCTTCACCTGGGATGACGGCGGCGCGGGCTGGTATCGGCTGTGGATCAGCGCGGCGGACGACGCGACTAACGCGCCGCTGTTCGACGGCTGGTACGCGGCGGCGGCCATCTGCGCGAACGGCGTCTGCACCGCCGATCTGGGTGGGCCGTTGGCGGATCAGGTGGAGTATCGCTGGTGGGTGCGGCCCTGGGATACCTGGGGCGGCTATGGCCCCTGGAGCGCCCCGACGACATTCACCGTCGCTGCGACCGCACCCACCGAGTAGATCGCGCGGATAGACCGTTACTCAAACGTTGAGCGGGAGAACGGCAGGCTGAACACGTCGCCGTCGAGCACGAGCGTCTCGGCGGCGGCCCATAACACCTCACCGTTGGGGCGCAGCAGTTGCACCCAACTCCCGTTGCGATCCCGCCCGACAGCGCGGAATTCATCGCCCGGATACGCGACATCCGGCGAGGCGTAGGCTTGCGCTGGCCCCAGCCGCAGATTCACCCCACCCGGCGTGGTGATCGTGGCGGTGAGCGGCGCGGCCAGCACGAATGTCAGCTCGTAGCCGTTCTGCCAGCGCGGGACGACATTCACGAAGGTGTTGCCCGGCTTGAACGGCAGCACATTCCCCACCGTGTCGAAGAACAGCAGCGGGGCGTCGGGGCTGTCGCGCCGCCACTCCCCCTCGATGTACTGGCCGTCGCGCAGCAAAAAGATCCGCCCGCTGCCCGTCAACTCGACGGTGAAGGCGTAGTTCGGCGGCCCCCAGTACCCGTCGCGGGTGAAGGGCTGCTCGACGTGATCGGCTTCCAGAATCAGCACGTTGGCGGCGTTGATCTGCGTGTCGGTTTCGGCGGCGAAGTGCGGCGCGCCGTCCTGATTGCGCAGCCAGCGGCCCGATTCGGGATCATGCACCCATTCAACCGTCGTTCGGCGGTAGCTGATACGGATCGAATCCAGGCCAATGCCATCGGATGGGATCGACTCGCTGAAGGCCATGCCGGAGACGGTTTCCGGCACCACATCGCGGCCCATCTCCACCGCCAGATCGCGCAGGGCGTTCATATCACCGAACAGCGTGTGCTCCAGCGCCAGGCCCTCGCGCGGGAAGCGGCACAGCGCCGGGCATGGCCCCGCCCCGCCCACAATCCGCGACGACACGACCCCATCGGCGCGCAGCCGGTCGAGCGTGCCCTGCGCCATCCCTGAGTAGACGAACAAGGCATCGTAAATCCGCGTCAGCTCGAAATCGATCAGGCGGGCGCTGCGAATCGGCCCGACGTGATCGAGGTCGGTGGCCAGGAAAACAGCGGCGAAGCGCGTCACGCCCCCGGCCAGCAGATGTTCCCAGACCACCTCAGCGCTGTTGAGGCCCGCTTGTGGGCGGATCTCTGGTGGGTAATTCGAGATTTTGATCACCAATGGGCGGCGGTCGAGGTCGTCGGGGTTGTCTACGGAAAGTCCGGTCAGGGGGTTGATGCCGTCGGGGTAGCTGTTCGGGCCGATCACATCGGTTTGGGCGGCCAGCCCCACCGCGCCGATCAGCAGGCAGGCGGCGAGAGCGAGA
>JAADYY010000374.1 GCA_010092805.1 Chloroflexota bacterium
ATTCAGGAAGCCGAGATCAAGCGGCAGATCATCAACGCCGCCGACAGCAAGATCGCGCTCATCGATTCCAGCAAAGTGGGCAAGGGTGGCCTGACGCCGTTTGCCCGCCTCAATGAGATCGATCATGTGGTGACCGATACCGAGATGCAGCCAGATACCGTCGAGGCGATTCGCAAGACAGGCACCCAGGTGACCATCTGCGGTGAGGAGACGGTCGCCACCTACCCCTCCTACGACACCAACGAGGTCTATCGCATCGGCTTCGCCAACATGAGCGAGGAAATGCCGTTTGGCCGCGATGTGCGGCGTGGTTTAGAAGCCGCTGTGCAAGGCACCAGTAATATTGAGCTGATCGTCGCCGACAACCAACTCGATCCAGATACGGCGCTGCGCGTCGCCGACCAGCTCATTGAGCAGCAGGTTGACCTCGTCATCGAATATCAGATCGACGAGCAGGTCGGCAACCTCATTGCCAGCAAATTCTACGCGGCAGGCATCCCCGTGATCTCGGTCGATATTCCAATGGTTGGGGCGACGTTTTTCGGCGTCGATAATTACACTGCCGGGATGATGGCTGGTACGGTGCTGGGCGAACGGGTGCGGGATGAATGGGGCGGTGATTTCGATTTCCTGACGATCCTGGAGCACCCACGCGCCGGTAACCTCCCCGCGATGCGCATTCAGGGGCAGTTAGAGGGTTTCCAGCGTATCATTGGCGCGCTCCCAACCGAACGGGTGATCCGGCTGGATTGCGGCAACACCACTCACGTGAGCACCCGCGAGATGCACACACTCATAGAGCGCTTCGGCACAGACAAACGGTTCGCTGTGATCAGTTTCAATGATGACGCGGCCATCGGCGCGCTGCAAGCGGCCCAGCAGCTCGCTTGCGACGATCACGTGTTGATCGTCGGTCAGGGCGGCGACCGACGGCTGCGGATCGAGCTGCGTAACCCGAACACACGTATTGTCGGTTCGACAGCTTTCCACCCTGAAAGCTACGGCGGCAAGCTGCTGGAACTGGCCCAGAAAATTCTGGCAGGCGACTCGGTGCCGCCTGCGGTTTATATCGAGCATGTATTCATCGACCGCCAGAACGTGGAGCAGTATCACGCGGTGCCCCCGCCGCTGTGAGCGCTGAGATCGCCCTAAATCTCCATCAGATATTTCTGGACGGTCTCCTCAACCACCTCGACCCCCAGCCCCGGCGCGTCCGGCGCGGTGACCCAGCCATCCACATGCCTGATGGGATTCGTCGCCAATTCGACTTGCATCACGCTGGGCAGGGGCATCAACTCGAAGATGCTGGGGCGTTCTGCGCACAACGCGAGGTGAATCGCAGCGGCGGTATTGACTGCCGAACTGTAGGTGTGTGGGTTGAACTTCACGTTGAACTGCGCGGCCAGTTCCACAACTTGCAGCACCCCGGTGATGCCCTCGGCGCGCCCCGCGTCTACCAGGATGATGTCACACACATCTGCCTCCAGGATGCGGTGGAAGGCATCCAGCGTGAACAGCCGCTCACCGAAGGCAATCGGGAGGTCAGGCACGGCGGCCCGCAGATGATGATAGGCGCGCAAGTTATCGGGGTGGAAAGGATCTTCCAGCCAATACAGCCCGATCTCCGCGAAAGCCCGCGCCATCCGCACCGCGTACGGCACATCCCAGCGCAGCCGCGCCCCCACATCGATCATGAACCCGGCGTCTGGCCCCATCGCCGCACGCACCGCACGCGCAAACGCGATGTCGCGCGCCGCATCAAAGCCGAGGTTGGCTGTCCCTTTTTTGCCGAAGCCGACTTTGACGAGCTGATACCCGGCCTCGATGTAGGACGCCATCTCCGCCGCGAGTTCGTCAATCGTCGTCCCCTTCGGGTGGATGCTGGCGCAGGCGGGCAGCCGCTCGTGCTTTTTGCCACCTAGCAGCGTATAGAGCGGCTGGTTGAGAATTTTGCCCTTGAGATCCCACAACGCCATATCAACCGCACTGATGGCGAACGCTGCGATGCCACCGACATCGCCGTACCACCACACGCGCTGGCGCAGCGCCTGCCACAGGGTGATGTTTTCCAGCGGATCGCGATCCTGCACCACCTCAAGCAGCCCATGCCGCAGCAGCGCTGCAACACTCGCCGCGTTTTCGCGGAAGATGGTCACACATTCACCCCACCCCACGATGCCGGTGTCTGTCTCCAGCCGAACGAGGACAATGTGCCGGATATTATTGTTATCGATGATTTCGGGATAACGGAGGGGAAACGCTTCTGCTTTTTTGATGCGCACGTCGCTGCTCCTAATCCACGCGATACCGCACAATGTAGTCGAGGTTCAATTGCACACCAAACCCAGGGCGATCTGACAGGGTGTAAATACCGTCTTTGATGTTCGGTGGCTCCGTTTGAATCTCCCAGAAGATGGGGTCGCGGTTGCGGTGAAAACACTCGACATACGATCCGTGCGGAGCGGCGGCCAGTAGATGCCCGGCGACCTGCGCCTCCTCATGGTGCGCCATTTTGACGCCGAACGCATAGCAGATCTCCGCCGCTTTGCGCCACATGCTCGGCCCACCGGCCCAGGACGCATCGAAGTTGCAGTAATCGATGGCCCCCTCAACGATCAGATCGCGGACTGCATCCAGGGAGTAGGCGCTTTGCCCGGCGGTCACGGGGATGCCCGTCGCCAGCCGCACATCGCGCATCCAGCGGCGGTCGTTGTACCAGCGCACCGGCTCCTCGAACCAGTGCAGATGAATTCCGGCATCCTGTGCCAGCCGTACAAACTCAATCGCCTGCCATAGATCGTAGCCCTGATTGGCATCAACCATGAACCGGAAGCCCGCGCCCGCCGCATCGACTGCAATTTGCAGGCGGCGCAAATCTTCTTGTGGTGTCGTCCCGCCGATCTTGAATTTCATGCCGATCACATCGTAATTTCGGTAATCGGCGATCTCACGGGCGAGTTCGTCGTCTGTCTGCCCGTAGTACCCGCCGATGGCGATGATCGGCAGTTGATGGGTGTAGCCGCCCCACAGCCGATACAACGGCATCGCCAGCGCCTTGCCCAGCGTATCCCACAACGCGGCATCCACCGCTGAGATCGCCTGCATCACCAGGTTGCGATCCCGCAGAATGTCATAGGTTGCCGGTTTCATCGCTTCCCAGCATCCGGCCATGTTGAACACGTCCAGCCCTTCGATGGCCGGGGCGAGTTCCTCGTGGATGATTTTGCGGATGACGGGCTGCTCGTCGTCGGTATCGCCTGTGTAAATCTCACCGACTACCCCTTGATGCGTGTAGATGCGCGTGATGATCGTGCAGCGGTTGCGCATGGCATACTTGCTGCCTCGGTAAACCTGATCCAGCGGCACGCGGATAGCATCCGTCTCGATTTTCTGGACGGTCAGTGAGCCGGGTTGCTGATAATTCATGG
>JAADYY010000375.1 GCA_010092805.1 Chloroflexota bacterium
TAGAAATCAACGAAATCGGCTGTGTAGGCGTAAACGACGCCCACCATCAAGCGGTGGCCGCCGCGACCCGTCGGCGGTTGCTGCGTGCGGGCGCTTCCCCCGCTGCTTCGACGTCTGCTGCCGCGCCTTCCCCACGCAACACCGTCTGGAGCGCGTCACTGAACTGCTCCCAATCCGCTGTGGCGGCTTCCTGAATGCGCTCCAGCGAATACTTCTGGCGATCCTTGTCGCTAGACAAGATCAGGTTGGGGGGGGTCGTCGGCGCTAAATCGCGCAGCACCAACTCGGTGTAGAGATTTTGCACCAGCGCCAGATTGGTATCGTTGGTCGGCGCTTTGAGCAGATCCTGATACAGCCGGAACTGCGCGGTGCGCTCGCCGTTCTGCCCCATGACATAGTATGATTCCAACTGCCGCGTGATGGCCCCCTGCATCTCTTCGTACAAGAATGGGTCGACGGCCAGCGATTCGGTGAGCACCCAATCCAGTTGGAAGGCGTGCTTATCGCAGAACAACGTCAAGTCCTCCAGCAGCCCCTGCGCATCCTTTTTCGACAGGTTGCGGAACCACGTCTTCAAATCTTCATCGGCGATGTGCGTTTCGACCCAATTTTGCAGCAGTTTGGGGCGGTTCTCACGCCGCCGCCCAAACAGTCCCCCCCGTTCACCGCGGGCACGCTGCCGCTGCTGCTGCGCGATT
Organism: Chloroflexota bacterium; assembly: GCA_010092805.1. Lineage (GTDB taxonomy): Bacteria > Chloroflexota > Anaerolineae > Aggregatilineales > Phototrophicaceae > Flexifilum. The sequence continues at coordinate 699 of JAADYY010000375.1, forward strand.
GTCCGGCGGCGCGAACGCCGGCTCCGCGTGATGGCCCGGAGGATGAGGGTCACCACCACACCGACAACCAACACAGCGATGATCCCAATAGCGACGTACTGGTAAACCATGGCTCCGATCATCTCAATCCGCTCCTCTCGATTCTGGTTGCGACTGGGTCTTGTGCGCCTAGTATAACGCAATTCTAGCAGTTGCTGGCTGCCAGGCTCATTGGGCGGCCCCGCCGCTGTTTGGCGCGGCACCCCCTGCGGGCAGCGCGTACGCCTCGATGGGCGCTTGCCCCACCGTGTCGGCGCTGTTGTCGGGTTGGCGCGCACGCTGCGGACGGTAGATCAGGCGTGGCGAGAGTGCGCTCAGGCCGTTGATGCCATTGGCCACCAGCCACGATCCATAGGCCGCCAAAATCCCGAACTCAAGGAGGAAGACCCCAGCCACATTCAGCAGCGACGGGATCGTTGCCCCAGCAAAGCTGAACCGGGTATTCAGGCGGTAGGTCTGCGCCATCTGAAACAGCGTCTCCAGGTGTTTGATCTGCTGATCCATCAAGATGATCTGCGCCGTATCGGTGGCGACGCTCGTCGCGCCTTGCAGCGAGACAGAGACATCCGACGCTTTCAACGCAATCGCATCGTTGATGCCGTCACCCACAAAGCAGATCCGGCGGCCCTGCGCCTGCAACTGCTCGATCATGGCGGCTTTGTCTTGCGGCAGCACCTGCGCGAAGTAATCATCCATGCCAAGTTGCTCGGCCAGATAGCGCGTTGGCGTCTCGTGATCGCCGGAGAGCAGGTACAGGCGCAGCCCGCGTCGGCGCAGGGCGTCCAGCGTCGGCGTGACGTCGGCGCGCACTGTTGGGCGCAGTTCAATGATGCCGATCAACTGCGTTCCCAGCGCCAAATACAGCAGCGACGACCCACGCGCGTAGCTCTCCGCTTGAAGCGCGTCGTGTTCCGCCGGGAAAGTAACCCCTTCACGCTGCATCAGGCGTTCGCTGCCCAACAGCACAGGTTGATCTTGCCAGGTGGCGTGGATGCCGTAGCCCACTTCATAGGCGTTGTCGGCGGTGATGATCGCGTTCAGATCGCGGTCGGCGGCCTCGTGTTTGAGCGCGCGCGCGATGGGGTGCTGTTGTTCCTGTTCGGCGGCGGCGGCCAGCGCGATCACCGTGTCCTCGCTGAACTCAGCAAAGCAGTGGATGTGCTGGATCGTCGGTTGTTCCATAGTGAGGGTGCCGGTTTTGTCGAAGATGACGACATCGACCTCAGCGAGCAACTCGAGCGCGCGGCCATCCTTGACGAAAACGCCAGAGCGACCGATGAGATCCAGATAGTTGAGGGCGGTAAGCGGTATCCCCAGCCGCATACTGTTCATGTGGTTGGAAAGAATCACCGCTGCTGCGGCCAACGGCCCCACCGCGACCAGCGCGATCCCGGCCAGGCCGAGGGTCGGCAGCACCGTGAGATCCGCGAATTCATCGACGCGCGCGGCGACCAGCGCACGATAATCGAGCGTGCTGGCGAGAGCAGCAACCACCTGCGCCGCCACCGTCTCCTCCCCGGTGCGCTCCACTTCAATGTGCAGCGACCCTGACAAAACCAGCGTTGTCGCCAGCACGGTGTCGCCGACGACTTTATCGACCGGGCGGCTTTCGCCCGTCAGCGCCTGCTGATCGACGGTTGCCAACCCCTCAACGACGCGCCCGTCAATGGGCACCGTGGAGCCAGCGTTGACCACGACCACATCGCCAATTTCCAGTTGGTCGAGGCGAATCTCCAGCGACTGACCGCTGGAAGACGCCAGCATGGCGAAGCGCGGGATGTTGAGGGCGTTGCGAATGGTGCGCTTGAAGACGCGCTCCTGAGTCCCTAGCAGCAGCAACGACCCCAGGTTAAATGAAACGAGTGTTGTGGCCGCCAGGATGTAATACTGCGTGGCGATCAACGCGATCACGAACAGCGATTCCATGAAATTGGCGCGCAGGCGGCCTTCATCGCGCGCGACCAACAGCGATTCGCTGAACAGATCCAGGAACAAATAGCTGATCAAGCTGACCCCAAGAAAATTGATCGGTGGGACGACGAAGCCGACAGTGACCAGCCCGCTGGCGGTGATCGCCAGCCCCAACCGACGCCGGGTGCGCCGGTTGAGGCGCAAATAGGTTTGTTTGACGGCCAAGTCGCTGCTGCGGTCGTAGGTACTCAACACCGTGATCAGCGCGGGGCGTCGGTTGCGCCGCCGGCGCAGTCGGTCGGCGAGGATGAACACGACCCCACCTATTGCAAAAGCACCAACCCACATAAATTTTTCCCCTTTAGACGCACCCACAGACGCCTGTATCTGCCTGGGGATGCGCAACGCGGATGATTGCTGTGCTGCGCATTTGGCATTGCCACACATACATTGTAGCGTGAATCTGCGGATTGTCTGCGGCCAGCTTCGCGCGGGATCTCACCTTCCAAACCGGGCAATTTGCACGTGTTAGTAGCGGACTCCAGCATGATGGGTTAAAATGACTCCTGTAGACGATGATGGCGGTGAGAGCGGAGATTGAAGCTGGCTTGATGGTGAGTGAAGCGCGCCATAACCTGCCCCCCCACGATCTGCTGCCGCCGCAAGTGTGGTGGGCAGCGCGTCATTTGGACAAAGCCGCCGTGCTGTTGATGCAGCGGGCGGGTTTGGTGCAAGATGACCGCGACGCCGACGTGCCCGTGCAGCGCCGTGCGGAGCCGAACACGCCCGCTGTCTGGCTGCCAGAATTGGCGGCACAACTCGGCGTGGACGCGCAAGAGCACACCCTCGCTTACCCGGACGCGCGGCGCTTTTTCCAACACGCGGCCCCGGCACTGCTCCCGATTGCTGCTGCCTCAATTGCTGCGCCTGCTGAGTCGCCTGATGAATCGCCTGGCTATCTGGCGCTGCTGCACAGCAACCGCCGCCGCGCGACTCTGATGGGCAGTGACGGCGCGACGCATCAACTGCCTATCGATGACTTGCTGCGGGCGCTGTTTGGCGCAGAAGTGGACGCCGCTGCCACGCGCGCGGAGACCGCCGTCGCTGCGATGCAGGTACCGGGCGGTCGGCAGCGGGCGGTGAGCCGGGCGCTGCAAGCGGAATATCTTCAGACTGCCGCCCGCCCCGGCGTCTGGAACTTCTCCGAGCGGCTGGTCGCGCGGGATTGGTGGTCACAGCTCAACCGCACCGGGTTAACCCGCTTGCTGACTCTTTATGTGGTGGTGCGGGTGCTGTCGTATGTGTTTTTTTTCGCGGCGCTGGCGCTGCTGAGCACCATCGCGGTGACAGGTCTCATCGATTGGGCGCTGCTGTGGGCCGGGGTGCTCCTCTGGCTGCTGCGGCTGCCGCTGACACTGCTGATGGCCTGGATCGAGCGCTGGGTGGCGCTCAAGGGTGGGCTGTACTTCAAAGATCAACTGCTGACCGGTGCGCTGCACCTCCCATTCGATGCGGTGGCGCAGCAGGGCAGCGGCAATTCCTCGCGTGGATTCTCGGATCGCAGACGCTGATCGATGCCTGGTTGAATCGCGGGGCGTGGTTCATCGCATCGACGGTGTTTCTGGTGCTGGCGAGTCTGCTGCTGCTGCTCGTCGGGGATGTCTTGGGCGCGGGGCTGATCATCGGGTGGCTGCTGATCGCTTTTGTCGTGACGTGGTGGTTCACACGCGGCTACATCAAGCTCAATGCGGCGCATAACCGCACCGTGAGCTTGCTGCTGGAGCGGCTGCGCGGTCACGCTACGCGCCTTGTACAAGAACGCGACTGGTACGAGCAATCCGACCGCGAACTGGCCGCGTACCTGCGGCAGGCGCGCAAACATGACGGGCGGCTGGCGCTTGCCTGGGTGTGGGTGCCGTACGGCGCGCTGCTGCTGATCATCATCAGCCTGGCCCCGGATTTCATCCTGAACATCGAGACGATCACATCGGCCAACCTTGCGATCAATTTGCGCTTTGCGGCCCTGCTGTTCACGTTCACTCAGGTGCAGTTTCTGGCCCTGGCGCTGCCCGATGTAGCGCTGATGGCCGCAATGTGGGCACAGACCAAACCGCTGCGGCAGGCGCAGCCCGCCGAACCCGCCGCTGTGCCACCCGCCGATGCCGATGTCGATGTGCCAGATGTGCCGCTGGTCGAAGCGACCAACCTCACCTATCGCTACGCGCCGGAAACCGAAGCCGTGTTCGCCGGGTTGTCCGCGCAAATCACCCCAGATGCACAAATCTTGCTGAGCGGGGCATCAGGCAGCGGCAAATCGACGTTTGCACAGGTGCTCAGCGGCCTGCGCAGCCCGCAATCGGGGCTGGTGCTGCTGCGCAACTACGACCTGCCAACATTGGGCGCGCGCGGTTGGCGTAAGCGTGTGGTGTTGGTGCCGCAGTTCTACAACAATCGCCTCTTTGATGCACCGCTGGCCTTCAACCTGCTGATGGGCCGCCGCCCCCCGTATTCAGATGCGGATTTACAAGCGGCGGAGACGGTGTGCCGCGAGTTGGGCCTCGGCGCGCTGATCGACCGGATGCCGCGCGGGCTGCACCAGCGGATCGGTGCGGGCGGTTGGCAGCTTTCGCACGGCGAGCGCAACCGTATTTACATCGCGCGGGCGCTGCTGCAAAACGCCGACCTGACGATCTTTGACGAGAGCCTGGCGGGACTCGACCCGCACCTGCTGCACACGGTGTACACAACCCTGCGGGCGCGCACCAACGCGCTCATGGTCATCAGTCATGAGGTGGCGTCATGAGTTTTGCCTACACACTTTCCGAAATCGAGCCGCGCAATCAGCGGCTGCTGCTGGTGGCGCTCGGCGTATTCGCCCTGATTCTGCTGCTGTGGGTGATCTGGTTTCTGTTTGTGCCGGCCACGATTTACGAAACCACACCCACCGCGACGATCAATCCCAACGGCACCATCACCGCGCTTGTCGATGAAACGCTGCTACCGCTGCTGCGCATCGGCCAGCCTGCGCTGTTCAACGTGACGGTGGCGGGCGGCGCTTTTCGGCAGTACAACGCCCGCGTCAGCGAGGTTGATCAGGCCGCGGGGACGGCAGAACTGCTCCTCAACATCACCAATGCGGACTCGCAGGGGTTGTTTGACGGGCTGCAAGGCGAGATCGCCTTCGAGCTTCGTCAGGTGACGCCCGTCCAATTGGTGCTGGAGGCCATTGGCCAAACAAGCATAGGACGTTAGACTAAGGTTGCGCGGAATGGTGGGGGACAAGTAACCTTACATGACACAGAATTTTCTTCTAGGAAACATCGACAGCCTCCTCGATTTGCTCAGCACAATCGGGTGGATCCTGTTTGCCATTTATGCGGTCGCGCTCACGCTGCAAACGATCTTCCGCCGGGGCATCGTTTTCGCATTCATCCAGCTCATTTCATTCCGGATTCTGCTGCCGTTTCTGCTCATCGCCGGCATCCAGTTGACGAGCCTGGCCGTTGTCTTCATCGAGCCGACCCAGGTTGGGGTGGTGATTTCCGTCGTCATTCCCGGTGGTGTGCGCGCAACGCCGCTGCCACCCGGCTTCCAACTCATCGTCCCGCTGCTGGAAGATGTCATCGAATACCCAATTTTTTGGCAAACCTACACCATGACAGCCATTCCCGATGAGGGCGAAGTGTTCGGGGATGACTCCATCCGCGCCCGTACCCGCGACGGCCAGGAGATCTACTTGGATGTCTCCATTGTGTTTCGCATCGATAGAGCACAGGCGGTGCTGGTGCACATCGATTGGCAGAATCGCTATATCGACGATTTTGTCCGCCCGGTGCTGCAAGGCTACGTGCGCGATGAAGTCTCGCAGTTCACCGTGAACGAAGTGAACAGTGGGCGACGCAGCGATTTGCAGGAATCGCTCGATCTGGCGCTGCGCGAGGAATTCGCCTCGAAAGGGTTTGAGGTCGATCAATTCCTGCTGCGCGATATCACCTTCTCCGATGAATACGCCGAAGCGGTCGAATTGAAGCAGGTCGCGTTGGAGCAAGAGCTTCAGGCGTTGTTCGAGGCGAACCGCGAGCGTGAACTCGCGCGTGGTTTGGCCGATGCGGTCGAAATTCAAGCGCAAGGTCAGGCGCGCGCCATCGAAATTGAGGCGCAAGCGCAGGCAAATGCGTTTCGGTTAATTGGCGAGGCGCTGTCGGAAAACCGCGATCTGCTGGTGTACTACTATATTGATCGGCTCTCGCCCAGCATCCAAACCTTGCTGGTGCCGAACAACAGCCCATTGATCCTACCTTTGCCAGAACTCACGGAGTCCTTGGGGGTGGCCCCAACCACCACAGAAACGGTGGAAATTGCCCCAACTCCGACATCCATCACCCCAGCGACACCGGTCGCACCCGCGACGGGGGGGTAATTACCTAAGTGTGTTGGTCTACGTTACGTAGTGCAACCAGTGTTTGAGCGCAGTGTGAACGTCTATTGTGAAGAGGGAGGCAGCACATGCAGTGGTTAGTCGTCTTGATCGTCGTTGTTGTCATTTTGGGGTTACTGGGGGCGTATCTGCTCGCCCGTCGCACATTGCAAACCGGGCCGCGCACCGTGAATCGTGGGCGGCTGCCGCGTGGTAACCGCGACCTAACGACGCAGGTCCGTCAATGGGTGGCGAACAAATCTGGGGATGGGGAAATTTCGGCCTGGGTGGCGTCGCTGTCCGAAGCTGAGCAGAAGGCGCTGGTCAGCGACCTGCTGCTGTTCAGTCTGCATTCCAAATTCAATCTCGTTTGGCTGGTGGAAGATGAATTCGCCCGCGACCAGCGCCTGCAGGCCGATTTGACGGCGGCAGTGGTGCAGTACCTGCGCGCCCGGCGCATTGTCGCGCAGGCCGATGCCTCGATCCGTGCGTTTGAGACCTTCCGGCGCGTGGTGACCCGTCCGGGCAGCAACGAAGCCTACATTCAGCGCCTGTATACGGATCTCGTCCAGAACGGGCTGGCCCCGGCCACTGCCCCCGATATGGTGATGGCGTCGGGCAGCAAGCGCCGCGTCTATCTGCTGGAAATGATCAACAACGCCGCCGATAGCAATTGGCCGCGCTTTTCGGAAGTGCTGATGGCGACGAACGCGGCAATAGAAACGGAACGTCAGAATCGCCGCTTCCGGCTGCCGCGCCTGACCCGCCGCAACCAGCAGCAGCAGCAGCAGCCGGAAGCCGCGCCAGCGGAAACCATGCCGGAACCCCCCGCCACCGATCAAGGTGACGGTGCGCCGGCTGCTTCGCCCGCTTAACCCCCGATTCATCGATTGTTGAGTCGCGGTCTTTAAAGGGCACAGCGACCAACCAAGCGCAGCCTGATGTGTCGCTGTGGGGTCGCGCTGGCTGGTCGCTGTGCTTTTTGAATCGAGATAGACTGGGCAACGTCAACGCCGGCTGCGGTTGGCGTCAGGGATGAGGAGCAGAGACACGTGTCCGCTTTGGTGTTACTTATTCTAATCTTGATCGCCGGGGTTCTAGCTATCTACGCGGAACATGCATTGGTGAAGCGCCGCCAACTCCCGCGGCCAACGCTGTATACGCAAATTAGCCAGCGTGTCAGCACATTCTCCGCCGACCTGCGCGAGTCGCGCGAGACTCGGGGCACACCGCCGGGGCAGGAACGGGCCGAGCGGTTTCGGGCGTGGGTGCAGACGAGTTGGTCGCCGGATGATCCGGTGCGGGCCTGGCTGCTACAGCGCTCTGATGCCGCGCTGATGGCCCTGACGCTGCATCTCGACGATTTTCTGTACGAACTCAACATCGACATGGCGTGGGCCATCGAGCACGAACTCCACATTGATCCGCCGTTGGAAGAATTCATCTGCCAGATTGTGCGCGATTACTGTCTGGTGATGATGCGCGTGGCGCAGAATAAAGCCGCCATCGATGCATTCAGCGATTACGCGCAGATGCTTGACCGCCTGACCACCCGCAATGACGCGCGTGAAGTGACGAAGCACCTGCTCAGCGCCCTGCGCGAGCGCGGTCTGATCGCTGCGCCCGCGCCGGAGCTGTTGGTGGCCCCCGACGCCGAGCGTCGGCGCTATGTGCGGCAAATGATCAAAGAGGCGATTGCACAAGACCGCGACCAATTCAAGCAGGTCTGGCACGCTGTCGTCGAAAATGGCGCTGCTGCACCGGAGACGACCGCCGCCCCTTGACTCTACCCAACGTATGTGAGCGGCGGTCGGGAGTCGCGCTGTGGGCGCGGCGCTATTCGGTCAGCGCTTCGGTGACATCTTCGGCGGTCGATTCATCCTCTGGCTGCTGCAGCACCGCGCTGATGGGCGGCGTGAAGTTGTTGGGCCACACCGTATCGTCATCGTAACTGGCCCCCGCCACCCGGAA
>JAADYY010000376.1 GCA_010092805.1 Chloroflexota bacterium
CAGGACCCGAAAGCACCCGCCAGCAAAGCCTATGCGCAGTTGGTCGGGCTGACTGGTGAAACAGGTCGGGGGTGGTGAGGAAGCGGTGCTGCAATCGTTGGAGATCATGACACGAAATGCGGATGGCGGTCGGCGCAAGCGGCAGATGGATGGCGTAGTTTACGCCATCCAACGCACTACCGTCATCGATATGATGCACCGCTACGATGTGAAGCCTGCCCTCAATGATTGTGAATTGGCATCTCAGTTTACAACTACCGCGAACCAAGCACCACATTGACCATCAAGGTTTCGTCGTCGTGTTGCACCGTTATTGTTATGGTATCGCCTGTGAATTTGCTACCGAGCACTTCTCTGAAAGCAGCTATGTCAGGCATCGTCTCACCATCAACTTCCAGAATGATATCGCCAGCTTGTAATCCGTATTGCTCGGCAGCTTCCCCTTCGACAAGCGATTCGATAAGGACATCTTCATCCTCAGGGAACATCTCTACATGGGACTTTGCGTCATCATTTCGTTCGCCGTAGTCTCTGCAGTCACCAACTGGTAAGCGTTATTTAGCTCATCTGTCACCACATACGCGATGCCATCGGCGGAGAGAAAGCTGTCTTCTTCAAGGATGCTCGTCTGGAAATTCCAGCCATCCGGGAGATCGAGACGTTCGCCGAGATTTTCCAGATTATCAATCGTCAGCGTGGGATCAACCTGCTGTGAGTACGATTGCATGCGATAGATGTCACGATCCGGGCTGACCAACTCATATACACGACTGCCAGCGGTGTAGGTGTAGACGGTGTCACGTGCAACTTCCGTTTCGTTATAGGAGACGGTGTTCATGCTGGCGACCTGACCCGGTGTGGGATTGATTTGCGCGACCCACCGCATTTCGATGCCATTAAAATCGACGACATCACCCGCCAGCGACTCACCGCGCCCCTGTATCCCGTTGATGACCCAGTGGCGCGGCCCGTTGAGCCTCGCCATCGCCAGTTCATACATATCAGCAATCGCAGCCTCATCCAATGAGGCCCATTGGTCAGCCGGACAATCATTTTGACCCATCGAGTTGTACACGTCGACTGTCACCGCCATGCCGTCTAGTGAAACAGCCAATACCTCGCAGTAACGGAAGTCGCGTAGGTCTTCCGGCAGTGGCATGAACTGGGTCTGCGTGATCGCCGGAATCGGGCGAGTGTTTAATGCCTCAACCGGCGACTGCGCGATGAATTCATTCATGCGCCGGGCGATTTCTTCACCAGCATCGTCTTGCAGGAAGTGGCTGGCTTCTTCCAGGCGCACATGATCCCAGCTTTCGCTGCCGGGGATGTGGTCGATCAACAACTGCTGCACGGCTGGATCACCCAGGTTGCCGCCATCGTTATCACCCCAGATAGTCAGGAACGGCTTGTCGAACTCACCCAGTCCGGCCCAACCACTATCCGTGACGCCACCAAGCTGATTGACGAGGCCAGGGAAGGCGCGGGCACCACCCATGTACACACGCGATGGGAACGGCGCGGCGTAGGCGGCCTCTTCTTCCGGCGTCAGGTCGAAGTAGGTCTGCGACTCAATGATCACTTCCGGGCGGAAGCGTTCGTCATTACGGGCATAGTCGATCCACAGGCCGAAGAAGTTACCTTCTGTGTCGAACTCAGCCACACTCTCAATGTCAAGCGGCTCGCGTTCCAGCGGTTCTTGCTGCGCCGGTATGCTCGTTATGGCCTGATGGAACAGGCGACGGGTCAGTTCCGGGTTGTCCGGCGGACCAAACAGCGTTTCGCCTTCGGGGTAGGTCGGCAGGAAGCCGTTGCCCACGACCAGACGATCAAACCAGTCCGGGTTGGTACCGACGACCTGCAAGCCGATCAAGCTGCCCCAGTCCTGCACAAAGGGGGTAATACCCGCAAGTTCGAGTTCCTGGATGAAAACTTCTAAGCGTTCAACATGATCGACGTAGGTATAGTATTCCCAGTCGATAGGTTTATCCGAACGGCCAAAACCCAGGTGATCCATCGCAATCACGCGGTGACCTGCATCTGCCAGCACCGGGATCATGTGGCGATAGAGATACGACCAGGACGGCTGACCGTGCAGCAGCAGAATGGTCTCGCCAGATTCGCCCGTGCCGACATCGACATATGCTTGACGCAAACCGTTGATTTCCACGTATTGCGGCTCGTAGTCCCAGTCAGGCAGATTCTCAAAGCAGGCATCCGGTGTGCGGACAAATTCGACGCCGCTTTCTGTTGTCATGATGTCAGGTTCAACAGCGCAGTCATCAGTGGGTTGCGCTGAGGCGACGCCCAGTGCGAGTGACAAAAGCGTGATTATGATTGTAAAACGAACGATAATGCGCATGAGTTTCTCTCTCCTAAACGGGTTGGTTATCTGAAGATGTTGCGTAACGGTTGCTACGAAGAATCAGGATGCCCCAGATGACGAAGCCCAATTCCACGACGGTTGATACACCGGTGATGCCATCCAGGTTGCCCATAACAAACGCTGGTATGCGGGTCAAAAAGAGCAGCCAGAAGACGACGAGGACAGCGCGGATGTAGGTGGTTTTGTTCATTTCGATGCTCCTACACTAGGAGTTCTGAGATCGTGATTTTGTCTGAATTGACCGGCAGTTTCGCCATCGTGCCGTCATTTGCCATGCGTACCTCACCATCAAAGACAGCACGCGCATCTCTCAGAAAAGGATTGACCAATATATCGGGTACTGGGGGCAGAACATGGGTGATGAGCAGCTTGTTCACCCCGGCTTCTTTGGCGACGAATGCCGCTTCTTCCGGTCGGATATGCGATTCCTGGATGTCCTCAGCAACGGCAGTGAGATTGTTCTCCATATCCGCTCCGGCCTCGGATACCATTTGCGACATCTTGTGATTCAAGGCGTCACTGACCATTAAATCGGCACCCATCGCGTGATGAATGAGGCTATCGGAGTAGATCGTATCGCCCGTAATCATGACGCTGCGGTCTTTGTAACTCACGCGGAAGCCAACGGCTGGCACTACGGGTGGATGGTCTACATTGAAGGCAATCACCTGCACATCGCCCGCTTCATAGACCACGTCGCTCGACATCAGATCACTGCCGAGGTCGAACTCATAGGCCACGCCGCCAAATCCTGAAGGCGGCATTACATCCGCACCATGATGGTCAATGCGATAAACACGATCCAGTTGATAGGCGGCCAAAAATCCGGCTACAACTTGTTCCACACCTGGCGGCCCGTAGATCTTCAGTGGCTCAGTCGCACCGGTGCCTGTCCAGTGCTGGAGCATGAACTCGCCGAGATCACTGATATGGTCGGAATGGTAATGTGTCAGAAACAATGCATTGACTGAACCGATCCCCAATCCGGTTAGTGCAAGCTTACGCGTACTGCCGGGGCCTGTATCGAAGACCAGCACCTGATCGCCTGCCACAACGACTGTCTGAGGACCTACACGTGCGGGGTCTGGTAAAGGAGCACCTGTTCCAGTTGTGATGACGTGTAGCGCATCATCTTCGTAAAACTTCGCATTTGGATCACCAGACAAGGCTCTGTCGATGACCCCTTCGATAGCGAAATCCGGCAGGTTGTTCATGAAATGCGCACCACCGGCTACGGCGAGTCCAGAGATGCCCATGCCGGCACCAATCAGCAGATCCCGACGAGAAATACCCTTAGCGCGGGTTTCCTCACCAGAATTCTCGTCGTGTTCTGGCGCTTTATGCTCTCGTTTTTCATCAGTCATGATGGCCTACTTTAAGTTGAATGACCTTTAACCCCTACATCTGCTGTGATTGAGATAGATTTGCCTATGAATCGCTAGAAACTGGGACGGGGTTTTCACCTTCGCGCTCATCCAGCATACGCAGCATGGTTTGTGCCGTTTCGCCAGATGAATTCTGGTTTTGCCCGGTGACAATGTTGCCATCAACAACGGTCAACGTTGCGAAAAAGTCACGGAATGCGGTTTCGGCCACGAAGTCCGCACCCAGCCGGCGGAGTTCGGTTTCAGGATGTTGCGGCGTGATGCCGATGCCGAGTTCTTCAACTTGCTTGTCGGTGACACCCGTCATCGTGCGCCCTTCGACAAGCGGACTGCCATCAACGTCTTCGGCCATCAGGAAGCCGAGCACACCATGACACACCGACCCCAGCAAGATGCCTTCCGCATGGGCTTCTGAGATTCTTTGGCCGAGTACCTCACTCACGCCGAGATCGTAAGCCGCGCCCCAACCACCCGACATGAAGATGATGTCGTATTCCAGGAAATTGACATCGTCGATGCGGAGCGAGTTGGTCGTTTTGTTCTGCGCGTCTTCGTCATCCAGATAGCGGTAATCGGCATGTGTGGCCAGCGGCCAGCTCAAACTGACGGGTTCGAACGGTATTTCGCCCCCTTCGATGCTGGCA
>JAADYY010000059.1 GCA_010092805.1 Chloroflexota bacterium
ACCGGCGACCGCACCTGCGGCGCTGGTAAAGCTGCTCGATAAATATATACAAAGCGCATTAACCCCGCTCCCCGCGAAGCTGTGGGAGCGGGGTGGCGCTACTGGGGTCACAAACGACCACAGATGCAGAACAAATTTGATGCGATTGCCCTGATAGCACAGCGGCCAAATTCGCCAGCGACCGGGAAACGGTCTATACTCGCGGGCGGATTGTCGGGCGACTTGGCGAGGGATCTTGAAACCGGTCACGCTGCCAGAATGGATCGCGCTGCTGGCTGTGGTGGTGCTGGCGGGGCTGCTGCGCTTCGGCTGGGTGGGCGTGAGCGCGTTCGCTGGCGACGAAGCCCGCATCAGCCTGGACGCGCTGCGGATGGCCCGCGGCGGCGAATTTGTCCTGGCTGGGCAGCCGTCGTCCGTCGATATTCCATTCTTCCCGGCCAGCGTCTGGCTGTTCACCATTCCCTATCTCATCAGCCCGGATCCGCTGGGTGCGACATGGTTTGTCAGCCTGCTGAGCCTGCTCACCGTGATCGGTGGGTGGGCGTTGGCGCGGCGCTGGGGCCGCTCTGCCGGGATCGTGGCGGCGCTGTATCTGGCGGCTTCGCCGTATGCGGTGCTGTATGGCCGCAGCATCTGGCAGCCGAATTTGCTGGCCCCGCTGGCGTTGATCTGGGCGTGGGCGGGGTTTCTGGGCGCGGCGGGCGCATCACGGCGCACCCGGCGAATCGCAATTGCGATCCATGTGCTGCTCGGCGGGCTGATCGTGCAGGTGCATTTCGCGGGGCTGCCGCTGGCCGTGGCCACGCTCTATCTATTGCTGCGCTTTCGCTGGTGGCGGCAGATCGTGCCTGTGTTGATCGGTGCGGGGATCGCGCTGCTGGCGGCGCTGCCCTACGCTTACTTTGTGACGCAGGTCGCGCCGGAAGTCCTCGAACGCTACACCACGATTCTGAGCGGCGGCGACGCCATGATCGGCCTGAGCGCGACGGGCAACGCCGTGCAGATCGGCGTGGGCTATGCGTGGGGCTACCTGGGCCTGGGCGAAAACGACAGCTACAGCCGCGGCCTGATGACGACGCTGGCGGCGGGCGCGCTGATCGTGGGTGGGTTGGCGGCGCTGGTCGTGAAGGTCTCTGGGCTGCGCGTGAAGCCGCCCCCTGCCGCTGAAGCCACCCGTGAGCCGGGCCGGGTTCTGGCCGAGATCGTGCTGGTGTGGCTGATCGCGTCGCCGCTGGTGTGGCTGCGCCACACGACGCCGATCCTCATTCACTACCAACTGATCGCGCTCCCGGCGTTGGCGCTGACCGTCGGCGCGTGCGCTGCCCTGCTCAGCGGGCGGGCGTGGGCCTGGATCGTGACGGCGTTCACGGCGGTGCTGGCGATTGCATGGGCGCTGCAAATCGCGCTGACGCTCCAGGAGGCGTCATTCGCGCGCCCGCCGAACAGCGCGCTGTCGAGCATCCTCAACGAGTCACGCGGCGCGGCGACTCTAGCCGCTGATCCCGTGCTGTTTTTCACACACGGCGACATCCCCGCCATCGATGGTGAGGTGGCCGTCTTCGAAGCGCTGCTGTGGCCGCGCGAGCACCGCGTCCTGAATGGCAACAATCTGCTGGTGCTGCCGCCCTACCCCGCCACGCTGATGACGACGCTCGCGCCGTTTCAGGCGTGGGAGGAGATCGAGGCGGCTGAGCTGGCGGTGGATGTCCAGACCGCACCGCGCCGCGCCGGGGCCGATCCGTTCATGCTCACCCGCTACGACGGCCTGACCGACCCGGCAGGCTTCACCGCGATCACGCCGCCGGTTGTGTTTGCCGACGGCGCGCAGCTCGAAGGCTGGCGCGTTCGTTGGGTGGGGCCGCGCCTGCGTGTCTCGACGCTGTGGCGCGTGACCGCCGAAGCCGCCCCGGCGACCTATCAGGGCTTTCATCATTTGCGCCGCGCCGCTGCCGCTGAATCCAGCCAACCCTTCAAAATCGCGGATGTTTCGCTCTCGCGGCACACCTGGCAGGTCGGCGACCGCGTGATCGTCATGGCCGATTTCTTCGATGTGCCGCCGGACGACTCGTATGTGGTCGATGTGGGCCATTACACACTGCCCGATGTGCAGCGCATCCCCCGGCTTGATAGTCAAGGTGACCTGGTGCAGATCGGGCCGTTCACGCCGGGGCCGCCGCCCACTTGACCGCCGCACCGCCGCACGTTGATCTCACAGGTAGCGGGCCAGATACTGAATCATCGGGAACGGCCTGCCGTGCCCTGGGTACACCGTCCGCACATCGCGCCCCTTGAGCGACTCGATGCTGGCCCGCGCCGCCGCCATGTCATCGATCAAGAAGTGGAGCTGTGGGCGAAAGACGCTCATCAGCAGGTCGCCGCAGATCAGGTCGCGCTCTTCGGTGAGCACCCCGACTGACCCCTTCGAGTGCCCCGGCAGCGGTATGATCTCGGCGGTGAGGCCAAACGGCGCGAGGTCGAATTCGTCGCGGAAGCTGTGATCGACCTGAAATGGCTTGGGCGCGGCCACCGGGGCCAATATGCTGATGATGCGGAAGAACAGCAGGAAGCGGTCGGGGGTGGGCTTGCGGCCCCAGCGCATATCCTGGCTCATGATCATGCCCACATCGTCGGCGTGCAGCGCGACGGGCGCGCCGTAGCGGTCGCGCAGATATTCGGCGTTGGCGGAATGATCAAAGTCGCCGTGTGTCAGCAGAATCAGCGCGAGATTCCCCGGCTGGCAGCCCGCCGCGGCGAGCGCGGCTTCAAGCTGGGCGCGCCGTGACGCCGCCCCGGTATCGACGAGGACGAAGCCGCCCCCCGTGTTGAGCAGATAGCAGTTCGAGATCCCCAGATTGATGGGCGTGATGTCCACACTCATGAGCCGTTTGCCCTCCCCGTGCCTGTGCAGATAAGCGCGATCCTAGCGCGAACCGGGCGCGGCGTCGATGGGCAGGGCGAACGTGAATTGGCTGCCGCCGCCGGGCGTGCTCGTTGCCCACACCGCGCCGCCGTGCAGCTCGACGATGTTCTTGACAATCGCCAGCCCCAGCCCGTGACCGTCGCGTGCTTCGGTCGTGCCGTCTGCCGCTGCCGGGGCGGGCCGCGCCACCCGCTGCCGTGAGCGATCCGCGCGGTAGAAGCGCTCGAACACATACGGCAGATCGTCGGGGGCGATGCCGCTGCCCGTGTCTGTCACCTGCGTGATGATCATCAGCTTGCCGTCGGCGCGATCAGGATCTGGATCTGGTTCGACCGCACACGCCACCGTGATCGCGCCGCCAGCGGGCGTGTAGCTGAGCGCGTTCTCGATCAGATTGCCGATCACCTGGCTGAGGCGCTGCGTATCAGCGTAGATCCATACAGGCGACGCGCACGCCTGCACTGTGAGCTGGATCGCCTGGGTTTCGGCCCGCGCCCGCCAGCGATCCAGGGCGGCGGCCAACCACGCCGGGTAATCGATGCGTTCCGGCGTCAGCGTCAGCACCCCGCGATCCGATTTCGCCAGCAGCGTGATGTCGTTGCTGAGCTGATCGAGCAGCAGCAGCTCGCGGCGGATGTTGGCGACGGCTTCCTGCGGCGTCTGCAAGCCGTCTTCCAGCCCCTCGGTTTCCAGCTTGATGATGCTCAGCGGTGTGCGCAGTTCGTGCGAAACATCTGCGATCAGGCGGCGGCGTAGTGTCTGCTGGGCCGCGAGCGCTTCGGCCATGCGGTTGAAAGCGCGGCTCATCTGGCCGAGTTCATCGCCGGAGCGCACCGGAATCCGCTCGATCTGGCCGCGCTCTGCCAGACTCAGCGCCGCATCGTTCACCGCCCGGATGCGCGCCGTCACGTGGCGGGCGCTGAACCACCCGACGATCACGATCAGCGCTGCTACACTCACCGCCACCGCGATCAGCGTGCGGGTGACGCTGGTTAAGAAAACCTCTTCGGCCAGCGAATACACCCCGCGCTCGTTGAGCACCAGCGAGTAACCGACGATCTGATTGGTTTGCAGGTTGTGGACGGGGACGGCTTCGTCGAGCATCGCTTCCGGCAGGTGCCGCCCTTGCCCGCGATTCATGGTGGAGAACAGCACCGCGCCGTCCGCGTCGGTGATGATCGTCATGTGGGGGGCGCTGAGCGCAAACGTCTCGGTGAGCTGCAAGAAGGCGATGTCATGGAACTGAATGGTGATGTCCCCGGTGGCCCCAAGCGTGTAATCGGTGGCGCGCGCTGTCAGCCCCGGCGGCGGCGTCAGCGCCGGATCGGCGGTCGCGCCCGGCGGCGGGAAGACTTCGTTGGCGGGCACCGCTTCGATGACGAAGGTTTGATCGGTCGCGGTGGGGGCGTCCGGCACCGTCAGCGTGATCGATCCAGTGGCACCAGCGGTCGCGTCAGCACGCGGATCGCGCGTGGATTCGGCGTTGGCGAGGTTGCCCGCATAGATATAGGCGTTGAACCGGCGCTCCAGGCCAGCGGCCAACTGCGCCTCGTAAGTTTGGGCGCTTTCGGCCAGCAGGCGGTCGAATTCCAGCCGGGTGATATGGACGGACAACAGCCCACCAGGGATGATCGCCAGCAGCGTGACGACACTCAGCGGCAGCACCATCCGCCAGATCAAACTACGGCGCAGCATAGTCATGTGCTCGCAGACTCCGTTGGGGCGGCGGTCGGCGGCGCGTCGGGCGGTTCGGCGATAAATTTGTAGCCCACACCATACACCGTCTGGATGTAGCGCGGCTCGTCGGCTTCTGGCTCGATCTGGCGGCGCAAACGGCGGATGTGCGTATCGATGGCGCGGTCGAAATTGGCCGTCGGTTCGGCGTAGGCGGCGTCCATCAACTGCTGCCGCGTGATCACCTGGCCGGGGTGGCGCATCAGCATCTCCAGAATGGCGAACTGCGCCCGGCTAAGGTGGATCTCGCGCCCATCGACCGTGCAGCGGAAGGCGTTGGTATCAAGCGCGATGCCGCCCGCCTGTAAGCGCTGCTGCACCCGCTGCTGCACGCGCCGGAGCACTGCTTCGCCCCGCGCCACCAATTCCCGCGACGAAAACGGCTTGACCACGTAGTCATCCGCGCCCGCCGTCAGCCCGTCAACGCGCTCATCTTCTTCGCCCCGCGCTGTCAGCATGATGATGGGCACGTCAGATTCTAGGCGCAGCGTCCGGCACACCTCGACGCCGTCCATGCCCGGCAGCATCAGGTCAAGGATGATCAGCGCCGGGTGGTGCTGGCGCGCCAACGTCAGCCCGGTGAGGCCATCCGCCGCCAGCCACACAGCGAACCCAGCGCGCTCGAAATACTGCGCCACCCAATGGGCGATGCGCGCTTCATCTTCGATGATCAACACACTTTTCATCGGCCTTATCTCCGCATAATCTCGGATCCAGCATAGCGCATGCGCAAGGAATGCGCCGATGTATCCGCTGGGTTGTCGGTTGTGCGGGGACAGGCGCTCTGGGCGGGGGCGCGCAGCCGATCAGACGGTGATTCGGCCTGTCAGTCAAGCGAGTGCGGCTGCAGCCGCCGGCTCGTGAAACGGCAGCCAAACCGTGAAGCGGCTGCCCGCGCCCTCGACGCTGGCGACCTCGACTTGGCCCCAGTGCCGCTCCACAATCCGCTTGACAATCGCCAGCCCAAAGCCTGTCCCCTCAATCTGCTGGTCGGTGGCGGTCTGCGTGCGGTAGAACGGCTCGAAAATGTGCGGCAAATCCGCCGCCGGAATGCCCATGCCCGTATCCTGCACATGAATGGCGACCCCGTCAGGATACGACTCGGCCCACAGTTCCACGTAGCCGCCCGCTGGCGTGAACTTGAGCGCGTTCGCCAGCAGGTTGTGCAGCACCTGCTGCATTCGCGCCACATCCAGCCGCAGCGTGACATCGGCATCGATGCGGTGCCAACTGAGGATGATGCCTTCGGCTTCCGCCACCGGCGTGTAGCGCCGCGCGGTGTCCTTGAGCAGATCATTGACCGACACCGGGATCAGTGCGGCACTGTCCTCATGGTTGATGCGCTCGACATCCAACAGGTGGGTGATCAAGTCGCGGATCTGAGCGGTCGTCTCAGCAATCGAGTCGAGGTAGCCGCGCCCGCGCTCATCGGCGATGCTGCCGTGTACTTCCAGCATCCGCAGCAGCACATTGATGCGGCTGAGCGGGTTTTTCAGGTCGTGGGCGGCGGTGCGAATGATTTCGTCTTTGATCTCGTTCAGCGCCGCGTGCTGGTCGCGTTCGCGTACATACTGGTCGATGAAGTCGCGCTGCCGCTGCCGGGCCGCCAACTGCCGGTCAATCCGCGCGATCAGCTCTTCGACGGCGAACGGCTTCGCCAGATAATCGGCGGCCCCAACGGCAAACGCGCGCACTTTCTCATGGGTGGCGCTGCGCACGCTCAGAAAGATCACCGGGATGTCGCGGGTACGTTCGTCGCGCTTGAGCACCTGACAGATGGCGTAGCCGTTGCCGCTGGCCGTCGTCATGTCTATCAGAATCAGATCCGGTCGCTTGGCGGCGATCAGCGGCCATAGATCTGGCGTGTTGAAGGTTTCCAGCCGCGCAGCGTAACCAGCCCCCGTCAGCAGTTTGTAGAGTGTTGGGCGGTGCTGCAATTGATCGCAAATGATGAGGATTTCCGGGCTGTCCGCTGCCGTTTCGGTCATGGTCGTCATCATGTCCTCGGTTGCCAACGCAGTGTTCATCATGTGTACTCCCTCTGATGACTCGCCGGGCCAACCCAGCGCGGTGGCTGCGGGGCAGCGCAAGCGCCGGGTGGCGGGTGCGGTCGGTGCGCCGAGCGATTGGCGATGGTTGCTGCTCAGCTTCAACCTCCTCAGTCTTACACATGTGCATCTGCGCAATAATCCTTTGCAGCGTCCCAAATCTGCCCGGCTGCGTCCCGGTTGACCTATTCAGACGGGGTGATCGTCACGGTGGCTGTCCTGATCGCCGCCCCGCCCGCCGATCAAACGCTGGTCGGCGGGCGGGGGCTAAAGATCGCTTTGGGTTAGTTGCCGGGCAGGTTCAGTTCTGGCGGCACCACCAGATCCGCATTGCCGGTGGGCGTATCGCCCGGTGACTGCGGGGCCGCCGGGAGTGCGTCCGACCCAGTTTGCGGGATCAGCGTGGGGGCGGCGGCGGGGGGCAGCGCTGGCGGCAGTGTGTACATCTGGCCGCTGGTCGCACCGATGATCATCGGCGCAACGCTGATGGTGATGTCCCCATTCGGCCCGGCGAGGGTGTACGTCTGTGTGTCGGTGGGCACGGTTGCCAGTTCATCGGCGGACAAAGGCACGGCATACTGCGCGGCCAGCGCTTCGAGCGTGACCGCCGTCAGCGTGATGTCGATTTCGCCATTCGGCCCACCGAGGGTGTACATCTGTGTGTCGGACGACTGTGCATCCGCCCCATCAAACGTGAACGTCGGCAGAGTCGTGAGCGTGGGCAGCCGGTACCCGGTGACCTCGACCTGGCAGGTGCCGTCGTCATCAACGCTGATGGACCAGCGACGGGTAGCGGCGGCCTGATCTTCAGCCGAATACTGGGATACGCGCTGATTGATGTAATCGCAGGCGAACGTCGCGGTTGTGGATGCGGTCTCGCCCGCAGGTGACGGATCGTCCTGCGCCAACGCGCTCCCCGCCGCGCCGAGCGTCAGCGCCACGAGGGCGATCCCGGTCATGAGTTTACGGAACTTGGCCATCATGCTGCTTTCCTTTCGCTATGTGTCTTTCGCTGTGTCTATGATGCTGTTGGTCAATCGATTTGATTGTGTTTTAGCCCTCATCCCCCTGCCCCTGCTCCCAGCGTCAGCGTTCGGGAGCAGGGGAGAAAACGGCTTTTGAAGTCCCTCGCCTAGCCGCAAAGCGGCGGCTGCCGTTGG
>JAADYY010000377.1 GCA_010092805.1 Chloroflexota bacterium
GTCATCGACTCAGCGGTGATCACAGGCACGGCGGATCTGCGGTTTATGGGCATCACGTTTCCGTCACGGCTGCGCTTCACCCATGACGCGGGCCGCAGCTACCGCCACTACATCGAAGCGACGATCTGGGGGTGGCCGCTGCTGCGCGTCAACGAGCACTTCATCGAGGGGCGCGGGCGTTTGGAGCTGCCGTTTGGCACCATTGAGAACGACCCGAAAACCGACTCGGCGGGCAATCTGGGGCTGTGGGGCGAGTCGATCTGGCTGCCAACGCTGTTCATCACGGACCCGCGTGTGCGCTGGGAGGCCATCGACGACACGACAGCCCGCCTGATCGTCCCGGTCGTTGGCACCGAGGCAGAAGACTCGTTCACCGTCCACTTCGACGCGGAGACCGGGCTGCTGACTTCAATGGAGGCGCTGCGCTGGAAAAACAGCAGCGACATGGAGAAAACCCGCTGGATTCTGGAGGCGCGCGGCTGGATCGAGCGGCACGGGATGTGGCTGGTTTCGCCCGGCGCGGTGACCTGGGCGGGCGACAGCGCGCCCTGGCTGGTGATGTCCGTCGACGACGTTGCTTACAACGCCGATGTCAGCGCGTACATTCGCGCGCGCGGTCTGTGATCGAGTGCTGCAATTTGCGATAATTTGGGTTATCCTTACGGTAACTTTGTGATCAACTGTGATGCCGCCGATCACCCATTGTGATCGGTGGCTGCCGCTGGGCAAATCGACCAGAATCCGCGAGATCGACGCTCGATCTGAGATCGAATGGAGAGCGAACTTGAAAGCACTCGTCACCGGGGGAACCGGCTTCGTTGGGTCGCATATCGCGCGGGCGCTGGCTGCTGCCGGGCATGAGGTCTGTGTACTGCACCGCCCCACCTCAAAGCTGACGGCGTTAGAAGGCGTGCCGTTTGAGAGCGCGCACGGCGACCTGCTGGATCGCGAGGCGGTGCGGGCGGCCTGCGCGGGCTGTGATTGGGTGTTTCACACGGCGGCAGTCGCCGCGTATTGGCGTGAGGCGCAGCAGCGGCTGTTCGAGGTCAATGTGCGCGGCACGCAGGTGGTGCTGGAAGCGGCGCGTGAAGTGGGCGTCAAGCGGGTGATCTTCACCAGCAGCGCCGCCGCCGTCGGTATGCGTGCCGACCAACAGCCCGCCGACGAGTCGGTGCCGTTCAACCTGCCGCCAGAACGGTTCCCCTACGGCTACAGCAAAGTATTGGCCGAAGCCGCCGCGATCAAGGCGGCGGAACGCGGCCAGGAAGTAGTGATCCTCAACCCGGTGGTGGTCACCGGGCCGGGCGATCTCAACGTGATCTCCGGCGATTTCATCTTGCAGATCAAGCGGCTGGGCTGGCGGCTGCCGGTGCCGCCCGGTGGCGTCGCGGTGACGGATGTGCGCGATGTGGCGCAGGCGCACGTGGCCGCCGCTGAGTTGGGCGAGTCGGGCCGCCGCTATATCCTCGGCACCGAGAATGTGCTCTACGATCACTGGGGCGCGCTGATCGCCGATGCGACCGGGGTCGCCCGTCCCGGCTTCCCGATGCCGCACTGGGGGATCAAGATGGCTGCTGCGCTGGTGTCGGCGGCCCGTGATCGCGGGATCGAACTGCCGGTGGACGGCGATCAACTGCGGTTTAGCGCGCGGCGGTTGTGGTTTGATTTCAGCGCCGCCCACCGCGATCTGGGCGCACCGCAGATCCCGATGCAGCAGAGCGTCCGCGATACGTATGATTGGTACGTCGCGCACGGCTATGTCAGCCTGAACGGAAATGGGCGGGCGAACGGTCGGCGCGGCTGAGCCGACGGCGGCGGGTTGCGAGCAGATCATGCGGGTGCTGCGCTTCTGGAAGCCCTACGACGTGCTGACCAAGTTCACCGACGCGGACGGGCGCGCGACCCTGGCCGATTACATCGACGCGCCGGGGATCTACGCCGCCGGGCGACTCGACAAGGACAGTGAGGGCCTGCTGATCCTGACGGATGCGGGCGCGCTCAATGCCCGGCTCACCGACCCGGCGTTCAGCCACCCGCGTGTGTATTGGGTGCAGGTCGAGCGCATCCCCGATCAAGCCGCGCTGGATCGACTGCGGCAAGGCGTCGATCTCAAGGACGGGCGTACCCGCCCAGCACAGGCCGATCTGCTCGACACCCCGCCCGATCTACCGGAACGCCCCGTCCCCGTCCGCTACCGCAAGCATGTGCCCACCGCCTGGCTGCAACTCACGATCACTGAAGGGCGCAACCGTCAGGTGCGGCGGATGACGGCTGCGGTCGGTCACCCCACGCTGCGGCTGGTGCGCTGGGCCATCGGCCCGGTGACACTGGCCGGACTCCAGCCGGGCGAGGCGCAGCCGTTGGCACCCAACGAGATCGACGCACTGCGGCGCAGCGCCTTCCGCCGCCGTTAGCGTTTGCAAACCCACCTCACCGCACGCTTATCTCGCTGTGATACACCATCCGTGACGTGTAGTGAATTGTAGTGTCGAAGAGGAGATCGATCTGATGCCTGGCGTAGGAGAGCAAGCCCCGGATTTTGAGCTGCCGAATCAAGATGGCAAAATGGTCAAGTTGAGCGATTTTCGGGGGCGGCGGGTGCTGCTGTTCGCGTACCCGCGCGCAGGGACAGGCGGCTGCACGACTCAGGCGTGCGGGCTGCGCGATGCCTTCCCGAAATTCACCGAAAACAACGTTGTGGTGCTCGGCCTCAGCGATGACCCGCCGGACGCCAATCGTAAATGGAAAGAGAAGGAAAACCTGCCCTACGACTTGCTCTCCGACCCGGAACACAAAGTGATCGAGGCGTGGGGCATCTGGGTCGAAAAGTCGATGTACGGCAAGAA
>JAADYY010000378.1 GCA_010092805.1 Chloroflexota bacterium
CGCCAACCCCCACCCTAACACCCATCGCCACCGACACGCCCACCCTCACGCCGACGCCCGTCGCCACCGACACGCCCACCCCGACGCTGACGCCGATAGCCCCGCAGATTCTGTCGTTCGTGACCAACCTCGCCAGCGTCGCGCCCGACACGGCGGTTCTGTTGTCGTGGTCGGCGGATGGCGAAAGCGCGCGCCTTGAGGTGCTCAACGCGCAAAGCCAAATCACGCAGTCCTTTCAGGTGCCCGCCAGTGGGCAGTTTAATGCGGTGGTGCCGGGCAATCTGGGCCGCACGGTGCTCTATCGGTTGGTGGTGGCGCGCGGCGGCCAGGAAACCAACCAAACCGTGTCGATCAACGTGACGTGCAGCAATTTCTACTTCTTCGGCGACGCGCTGGTGCCGAACGCACCGTGCCCGGCGGGGCCGCCCACGACCGGCGACGGGCGCTTCCAGATGTTCCAGCAAGGCGTTGGGATTTACGTCAACGCTGGCGGCATCAACCGTGTCTACGGTATGGATAGCATCAATCCGCCGCAGTATCTGGCACTGCCCAACCAGTGGGACGGCTCCACCATCGACGACTCGAACACGCCGCCCAGCGGCTTTTTCCAGCCGCAGCAAATGTTCAACTGGCTGTTCCTCCAATCGGCCACGCTGGGGCCACGCGGCCCCTGGTTGACAACACTCGGTTTCGGCACTACGGACATCGACACCAGCCCGCGCACCCTTCAGTTTGAGCAGGGCAACGCCGTTTTCTACATTGATGGGCCAAATGGCATGGTCTACCGCTTCCAGGGCAGCGACAGCAGCGGCACCTGGCAGCGCCTCCGCTGACGGGCATAACGGGACACCGGGGGCGGCGTGCGCGTCGCCCCCCCGCGAATAAACCGCCCGCGCGCGCAACACCGCACCGCCCCCTTGCGTATAGGTTCAATGCGCACGGGCGCACACCTACGCCCGGTCTGCTTGCTCGCCTACGGTATACTTGTAGCAACGCTGGATGGCTGAGCGCAAACACGCGCATTCCAACTGAGTAGGTCAACCGAGTAGTTCAACAAGGAGAGCCTGTGCGCAGAACGTGGCTGCTACCCGTTTTAGCCGTGATCCTCATCGTCCTCATCGCAGGGATCGGCCTGCTGCTGGATCGTCTAGGCGGCCCGGCTGAAGAATCAGCGCCCCTCGACCCGCTGGCCTTGGCGGCCACCGCCGCTGAAAACATGCGCAACGTCGACTCATTCCGCCTGATCGTGGTGCAGGAAGGGGCCGACTACCGGATCAGCACGGTGCAGGGCGACGTGTATTTCGACCGCGCCGAGGCCGATTATGTGGCCCCAGATTTAATGGAAGCGACTATTCGCGTCCGCGAAGCGCTGATCGGGCGCATCACCATCGAAATCGATGTGTTTTCCGAAGGCGAAAATCAGTGGTACAGCGCGCTGTTCACGGGTGGGCTGTGGCTCAACGAGCCGTTTGCGCCCGGCTTCAACCCCGAAGCGCTGATCGCGGAGGAGATGGGCTTTCAGGCGGCGCTGGCATCGCTCATCGACCTGGAGTATCGCGGCGAAGTGACGCTTGAATCCGGCGCGCGGGTGCATCATCTGCACGCGCTGGCGGACGGCGAAGCGCTGAATGCGTTGGTCGTCGGCCTGCTCGAAATGAGCGGCTTGGTGCCGGTGGATGTCTACATCGATACGACCACGCAGTTCCCGGTGCGCTTCGTGATCACGCAGGAAGAATCCCCGGCGATTGTCGTCCCTGACGACACCACCACGCCGGAGCCAGTCGTGTGGACGCTGGATATTTACGACATCAACGCTGACATTGCGCTCGCCGTGCCGGAAGTCACGCCCGGTGTGAGTGCGCTGGAAGCGACCGAAGAATTCGACATCACGAACCCGGCGGAGGCCTTCGGATCATGACGCAGCCGAACCTCGCGCAGCCGCCGCGCACCCGCCGGGTGAACCCCTGGGTGGTGCTGGCGTTTGTCTCGATCCCGGTGTTCGTCGGCTCGCTCGATCTCACGATTGTCTCGGCGTTCCTGCCAGAGATCATCGTCAATCTGGGCCTGCCCATTGAAACCGTCCTGGACGACGCGGCCTGGGTCGTGAGCGGCTACCTGCTGGCCTACACCGTCAGCATGACGTTCATGGGCCGCGTCAGCGACCTGACCGGGCGGCAGCTCGTGTATGTAATCTGCCTGATCTTGTTCATCATCGGCTCGGTGATCGTCGCGTCGGTCGATCCCGATGCGCGGGTCGGCTTCACCCGGCTGCTGTACGATCTTCAATTTCGCATCCAGGGCGTCCGTCCTGATCCGGGCGAAGTCGCCCTGACCCAGATCATCATCGGGCGTGTGATTCAGGCGTTGGGCGGTGGCGCGATTGTGCCGGTGAGCCTGGCGCTGGTCGGCGATCTGTTCCCGGCGCAGCGGCGTGCCCAGCCGCTCGGTATGGTCGGGGCCATCGATACGCTCGGCTGGGTGCTCGGCCACCTCTACGGCGGGATCATGGTGGCGGTCTTCGCCCGCTACAGCGCCGAGATCACGACGTTTGTGCGCGGGCTGGGCCTCGATTGGCCGCCGCCGGACTGGCGCACCCTCTTCTGGATCAACATTCCGCTGTCGGTCGTGGCGCTCGTCGGGACGTGGTGGGCGCTGCGCAACGTCAAGCAGCAGCGCCAGCAGGGCCGCTTCGATTTCCTGGGCACGGCGCTGATCGTCGGCGCGATCTCTGCGGTTGTGATCGGGCTGGGCGCGAACATTGAGATCGCGGCGGGCACCAGCAGCTTCGAGGAACTCGGCGGGCTGCCGCCCTACGCTGGCCCCGCGCTCCTGGCCGGGTTGATCATGTTCCTGGCGTTCATCGTCGTGGAGTCGCGCGTCCGCGACCCGCTCTACGATCTGCGCCTCTTCCGGCGGCGCAACCTCACCGCCGGGCTGGTGACCAATTTCTTCGTCGGCTTCTGCTTGATGATCGGGTTGGTGAGTGTGCCGATCCTGATCAACGTGCGCGTCGCCGACCCCAGCGATCTGTCTGGGGCGGCGCTGCAAGTCGGGATTCTGCTCTCCGCGCTCACCGTGCCGATGGCGTTGGCGGCGGTGCCCGGTGGCTGGCTCAGCCAGCGGATCGGCTACGCACGGACGGCGTTCGCGGGGTTGGCGCTGGCGAGTGTCGGCTTCGTGCTCATCTGGCAGACGCTGACCATCGACGTGAGCGACGCGCTGTTGGCCGCCGAAATGGTGCTCATCGGCATCGGGTTAGGGCTGACGTTCTCGCCGATCAGCGCGGCAGTCATCAACGCCGCCGACCCGGACAAGCGCGGCGGCGCATCGGCGCTGGTGATCATCATGCGCATGTTCGGCATGACGCTCAGCGTCGCGCTGATGACGGCGATTGCCTCACAGCGGCTGGCGGTGCTGGCCGCGGCGGAACTGGGCACCACCGTCGTCGATCCGTTCGCGGCGATTGATGTCTACGCCCGGCTGACGGCGCAGGTACTCGCCGAATTGGGGCTGCTCGGCGCGATTGTCTGCCTGGCCGGCTTGATCCCGGCGATGTTGTTGCAGCGCCCCGGCGGCGGGCGCGAAGCGCCGGTCACGGCAGCGGATACAGCCGAGCGGCGCGCCTACACCTCATCCGGCGACTGATCGGCGCACACCCACACAACGAAAACGCGGGGCATGACGGCTCCGCGTTTTTGATTCAAGCTTGGGGTGTGGGCACAGATTGCGCAGATGATCGGGCTAGCAGGTTGCCACGAAGCCGAAGGCTTGCAGGACATCATACACCACCGGGATGCCTTCCCACAGGCACAGCGCATCAATGGCCACGACGCTCAGCACGCTGGTGCAGCAGCAGAATAACCCCACCCCCGCACAGCCTAACAGCACCCAGCGCGTCGTATTGCGCGGTTCTTCTTCGCGCACCGCATACGGATCGTATTCGTAATCCCCGGCGGGCGGCGCTTGCGGCGGTGCCGCCGCACCAGCGTAGGGCGGGTTGTAGCTGTACGACGCTGGACTCTGCGGGGCCTGAGATTCTTGTGGGGCGTACGGCGAGCGCTGCTCTGGGGGTTGGTACGGCGACTGCGGACTCGGGTACTGCGGCTCGGAATACTGCGGTGTGACGAGCGGTCGCGACGCGGGCGGCGCACCCGCATCAGTGGAGGGCGCAGGCGCTGCCATCCCCGGCTCCGCAGACTCGCTGGTCGGTGCCGGGGCCGTCTCATACCCCAGGGTGACCGTTTCGCCCAACCCGATCATATCGCTGGGCCGCAGGGGGCGCGCCCCCGTGATCCGTTGGCCGTTGACGAACGTCCCGTTGGTCGAGCCGAGATCTTCGACCGTGAACCCACCCGCGCCGCGCGTCAAACGCACGTGATGCCGACTGACTTCCGGATCGTTGATGACGATGTCATTGGTGATGTCGCGCCCCAGCGTGTGTACGTCTTTGTTCAGCTCGTAGAACTGGTTCGGCTGCGGGCCGCGGCGGACAACCAGCCGGAAGTTGTCATTACCCTGCATCAATAAATCCTCCTCGCGCGGGTGATGATCATCCTCAAAATGATGTGTGACACCATAAATACTACGGTGTTTATTGTAATCGCTCTAGCGGGGAAGCGCAATTGCTTGACCGTTGC
>JAADYY010000379.1 GCA_010092805.1 Chloroflexota bacterium
ATCCGCCCATAGCAGCGAGACGATCCCCAGCAGCACCCACGCCACGACGCCGTAATCCAGCACATGAAACCGGCTCGGCAAGGTTGTAATCGTCGGCACATCAGGGTCGCGGCGGCGCTGCCCCCAATCCGCCAACATCCGCAGCGCCCAGGCCGCCGCCGTGATCAGCAGCAGCAATTCGGCCATCGGGAAGGCGAAGTTGTACAACGCCACCGGAAACAGAAAAAACGGCGCGTAAAAGATCGTCAGCATCAGCCCCAGCTCGATACGCTGATAGATGATCACGAGCAACGCAAGCGCCGCAGCGACGGTCAGGATCAAGCCGAGTTGCAGATAGATCAAGCCCGCTGAGAGGATCGCCAAGCCGAGCTGGACAGGTTCGCGGCGCAGCAGACTCGGCACCGCATCCCCCCACGTGAGCAGCATCCCGATCAGCAGCGCCGCTGAAGTCACCGCACCGATCACCAGTTGGGTGAGATCGTTGAGGCCGCTCCAGAAGCGCGCCGGACGCCCGACGATCTGCCGCCAGGGTAGCGCTCGCCCGGTGACCAGCGCTGCCACCGCGCCGACCAGCGCGGTCAGCCAGGCAATCGCGATCTGCTGGTTGTAAGGTACCGCCAGATCGCCGCTGCTGACGGCGTAGCCCGCCAGTGCCCAGCGATCCCACCCGCGATCCGCCACGAGGTGCAGTTGGTGCGGCCCCACGCCTAGATCGCGCGCGACGGCCACCAGTTCGAGGGTAGGTTCGCGCGTAGCGCTCTTCAAGTTGATGTAAGCGTTGCCGGAGGCGTCGCGCGGGGTGGCGTTGGCGGGCTGGCCGTTGATGGTGGGGTAGAGAAAGGCGAAGTAATCATCCTGGCGCAGCAGCAGCGCGACAGCGCTCCCGGCGAAATCGAACGTCAGTTGGCTGTCCTGCACCCAGCCGATGTCCGCACCCAGATCGCCGAACGTCCATACGCCGCTGTACTGCGCGAAATCGGTCGTGGGGAAGTGGAGGCCGTCACTTGCGGCTGATGGCGGCATCCGCGCCGCGAGCGCCGTGTATAGCTCGGTCGGCACATCTTGCGCATCGATCAGCGCGAAGCCCCAGAACGGATGATCTTCAGGGATCGACGGCTGCCAGTGCTGCATGATCATGCCGCCGAGCCAGGGCCATTCGCGATCCGCGCGGGCGAGTGCGTCGAGCGTATAGGTGACTTGCTCGTCTTGGCCGACCGCTCCCCAGATCGACGGCTCACCGGGCCAATCTTCGGGGAGATGGTTCCAGCCCCATTCGCTGGCCCACAACGGTGCCCGCCCGTGATCGTGGCGCAGCATGATCTCGCGCAGCGCGACGATCCGCACGAAATTGAGCCGCTCTGCCGCGACCGTGCGCTCCGTCGGCGGGGCGTCGAAGCCGTAAGGCTTGGCGGCGGCGGCGTCCATGAACTCGCGCGCGCCGAGTGTATACAGATCTTCAAGATACAGCAGGTCGCTGAGGTTGGCTGGGCCGCGCTCGACGGTGGGGGCCAACGCCGCCGCGATCACCTGCGCGGTTGGGTCGGCGCTGTGGATCGCAGTGTAGGCCGCTTGCAGCAGGGCCGCATATTCGACCGGGCGCGGCTCAAGGCCGCCCCACGCCGCGCTGAGATTCGGCTCGTCCCACACCTGATAAACATCGATCACGTCGCCGTAACGCTCAGCGAACGCACGGGTGAACGCCGCAAAATCCGCTGGATCGCTCGGTGGGCCGGTCGCGCTGATTTCACCGCCGGAGTCGTCACGCGCCCACGTCGGTGTGTACATCAGCACCGCGACCAACCGCAGGTCTGGCGCATCCGCGAATGCCTCGACGATGGCATCCCAGCCCGTCCAATCGAATTGCCCCGGCTGTGGCTCGATCTGATCCCAGCGGAAGAACTGCCGCACCCAATGCACATGCGCCGCCCGCATCAATTCAAGCTGAGCAGGCAGCGCATCGGTTGCATATTGGGTCAAATCCGCGTTGACGCCGAGGCGCGGCACCCGGTACGGCAAATTAGAGTCTTGGGTCGCGTCCACGTAGCCGCGCAGGTGTTCATCGCGCTCGCGGAGAGTGGCGGCCCCAGCGACCACCCCACCCACGCACACAGCCAGCGCGATCAGAAAGATCAGCGCTTGGCGCGTCATCGCGTCCAAACCGGAGCGGCGGCGCTGCCATCCAGCGTCAGTTGGTGCGCGACCTCTGACTCGACATCCACCACCCACAGATTGCCTTCATAAATCAGCGCGATCTGGCGGCCATCTGGCCCCCAGGTGAAAGCCGCTTCAGGGGTCAACGCGGGCTGGCCCGGTTCCGGGAAGATCACACGGGCGTTACTGCCGTCGCGGTCTGCCACCACCAAATCATATGCCGCCGACGCGCGGCGGCTGTCGGCGAGTTCGCGCGCGTGCAAATACGCCAGATAACCATTGCTGGCCGCCCCACCGGGGATCAACGGCGAATAACGCGGCATTGACCAGATCCCGGCGTTCTGTACCACTTCGGCATCGAACGTCCCTGCCACATCCGTCACTGCCAC
>JAADYY010000380.1 GCA_010092805.1 Chloroflexota bacterium
ATCGCGCGCCTCATTTGGATTGAGTTGCGGGTTGGTCTCCGCGCTGATCGCGGCTTCGGGGGTGTCGGTGGGGACGCCCGTCACGATGATGACCACAGGTGTCCCTGGTGGCTGTGCATCCAGGTTACAGCCCACCAACCCGATCAGCGCGGCGATCAGGAGGGCAGCGCGCACGCGGCGGGTTGTGGCGGTTGGAAAGTTGGTTGTGTCAGACAATGGCTTACCTAATTCGCTCATGCCGCCGATTATTGAGGAGAGCGCGGCGCGCTGTCAATAGCCATCCGGTCGGGCGTAGGCTGATCGTTGGCCGGATATGGATAAACCAGTTAAGCTGACGGTTCGAGGTCACCCGCGAGCCAGGGCATCCCGTAACCGACAGCGAGATGCCCGGCCTCTGCAAGCGCGTTGCCCAATTCGGTGACGTTGTGAAACCCCCACCAGTGATCCGCCGACGGCAAGATCGCCACGCCGAAATCCGCCACCACCAGCGCACTCAGCGCCCGTTCCGCCCGGCGCGGGTGATCGCTGGGTGCGTGCGGGTTGGGCTGGTCGGTGCGGATCAGGTTGACGCGGAAGCGCGATGGCCCGCCCTCCACATAATGCAGGTGCTGAAATTCGATGAAGCTGTACAGCCCATCATCGAGCGGCTTGACAAACCGAAAGCGTCCGCCCGCCCACTGCGTTTGCCGCTCCTCAAGCTGATAGCCCGCCGCAGCGAACGCCTGCCCTACGACGGTGATCAGCAGCATCCGAAAATAATCCTGCGGCGAGTCGGTGTCTGGGGTCATTTCAGCACACAAATCCGCCGCTCACACCAGGCCGTACAACGCCGACCAGCGTTTCGGGAACAGCGCATCGAGCAGCACGGTCGCCTTGCCGCCCGCAACGGCTTCCGTCAGGAATTCACTGATCTCATCAGCGGATTGAAAGCCGAAGACGATATTCAGGAACAGATGCCAGGGGAACCACGC
This sequence comes from Chloroflexota bacterium, assembly GCA_010092805.1. Lineage (GTDB taxonomy): Bacteria > Chloroflexota > Anaerolineae > Aggregatilineales > Phototrophicaceae > Flexifilum. The sequence goes on from JAADYY010000380.1 coordinate 972, forward strand.
CTGCGCTTTCTCCCACTCGACGTTCTCCTCACGCACTTCGGCCAACCGCCCATCCGCAAAGCGCAGCCGCAGCCCCTTGAGGTTGTAAAAACTGATGGCGATTTCGCCCGTGTAATTGTGCGCACCAGAGTTTTTCAGCCGCCGCTCCAGCACCGGGGCAATCGTTTGCATAAAACGCGGCAGATTCGGCACGCGCAGATACCACGCATACGGCTGCGGACGCTGCCACGCGCCCATCAACCGGTGGGCCAGGGTCAGGGCGCTGGGGTGCATCGCCGCCTCGAAGGCCAGCGCCAGCGGCATCTGATCCGCGTAATGAGCCTCGGCGTAAGCCTGCAAGCCGCGCGCGACATCGTGAAAGGTCGCCAGGTACGAGCTGTTCGGCCCCACCACATAGGTGAACACGGCCATGTTCTGCCGAGCCGGGAAGTTGCGCACGATCACATAGCCAACGCCCTGCCCGCGCTGATCCACAATGATCAAGATTTCGCGGGCGGCAATCGACACGGCCCGCTTCCCGTCGATCTCATAGCGCCAGACATCCGGTGCGCGTACCGCCGTCAGCAGGCTGGTTTGTGCCAAAAACGCATCCCACGCGCTCAGGCTGCTGACATCGCTGAGGGTGGCCGGGCGCAGCGTGTACTGCGGCGTTTCACCTTCGGGCAGCTTGGGGAGTGCGGTGAACGGCAGCAGCACCCGCAAATCCAGTTCGACGGCCATCGTGTAGCCGAACTGCCGATAGTAATGTGGAATCCCGGTGATCCCTTGCACCAGGTGGCCCAGCGACTCGCTCCGTTCGTGGGCCACCGTCATCAATGCGCGCACCAGGCCGCGCCGCCGATAATCCGGGTGCGTGGCAACGATCTCCGGACGCCCGACGCCGAACGCGACATCTTCGTAGCGCCACACCTGCGGGATCAGCAGCAGCGCCGAGACGATCCGGTCATCCTGCGCGGGATCAACCACACACCAGATGTCATCGGCAGTCACGGTTGGGTGATCACCGGACACCAGATCCTGCGCCCACGCCGCAAGCAGGCCGTGATCGGGTTCGTTTTCCCCCGCAAACACCTGATCGTAAAACTCAGGGAGCTGTGCGCGCAGCGGGTCGCCACCCGCGCGCAACGAACGCAGGATCAAGCCATCGGCGAGCTGCTTTTCCATCATCGGTTAGGCCTTTACTGTGCAGTCGCGCTAATTCGCATTGAGCAGCAGAGTCTCGACTTCGCCCGCTGTGGTGACCGGCATCTTGCACGCGAAGTTGCGGCACACATACACCGTCGGCTGGCCGCCGCGCATCACCCGGTAGTTGAGCAGCGGGATCGTCGTCTCGCCCTCGACGTTGGCCGCCGCCAGCGCCGTGATCACGTTGGGGCGGTACGGGCGCTGGACCACATCGAGCAGTTCGCGTGTGTTGGACTCCGCCGGGTCGCCAACGATGGCGACTTCGGCCACCCCCGCCACCAGCATATCCACCGCGTTGAGCGCCTCACCGAACGCCTGTGGATACTCCCGCATCACGGCGTTGAGTTGGCTCAGCGTCTTGCGCGCCGCGTCGTCGAAATCGGGGTCGCCTGTGTAGGCTGCCAGCCGAATCAGGTCGCGGGCGATCATCGAGCTACCGGACGGCACTGCGTTATCCTGCAAGCTGCGGGGCCGCGTGATCAACTGCTCGTGATCGTCGCTGGTATCGTGGAAACCGCCGTCCTGCGCACGGAACCGCGCCAGCGCAATCTCTGCCAGCCGCCGCGCCGCCACAAACCAACGCTCGTCAAAGGTGAGCGCGTAGACTTCCAGGTAGGCGTCGATCACGTTGGCGTAATCTTCCAGGTAGCCGTTGATGCGCGCCGCACCGTCTTTGTAACTGCGCAGCAGCCGCCCCTCCGCGCTGACGAGTTTGTCGGCGATGAAATTCGCGCTGCGCAGCGCGGCTTCACGGTAATCGTCGCGGTTGAGGACGCGCGCGGCTTCGGCCAGGCTCGCCAGCATCAAACCGTTCCACGATGCCAGAATCTTGTCATCCAGTCCGGGGTGTACGCGCTGCGCCCGCGCGGCGTACAGCTTGTCCTTGATCGCGGCGAGCTTTTCATGCAGTTCGTCAACCGTCAGGCCCAGCCGCTGTGCGGCGACCGCGTCATCGTTGGGCACATACAGGATGCTTTGACCCTCAAAGTTGCCGCTCGCCGAAACACCCCAGTATTCCACCGCAACTTCGACATCGTCGCCGAGCAATTCCTGGAGTTCGTTCTTCGTCCACACGAAGAACTTCCCTTCGACGCCTTCGCTGTCGGCGTCGGTCGCGCTGAAGAAGCCGCCTTCGGCGCTGGTCATCTCGCGCAGCACGTAATCGTAAATCTCTTCAGCGATGCGCTTGAAAAACGGATCGTTGGTGACCTGCCAGGCATGGAGATAGAGGCGGCTGAGTTGGGCGTTGTCGTAGAGCATCTTCTCGAAGTGCGGCACCAGCCAGATCGCATCGACGCTGTAACGATGGAAGCCGCCGCCGATCTGGTCGTACATGCCACCCTGCGCCATCTTCTTGAGCGTGAAGGTGACCATCTCCAGCGCGCGCGGATCGTTGGTGCGGGCGTAGGTGCGCAGCAAAAATTCGAGGTTCATCGGCTGTGGGAATTTCGGCGCGCCGCCGAATCCGCCGTGTGTGCTGTCGAAATTCTGCCCGACGCGCTCCAAAGCCGTATTCAGCAGGTCGGCGTTGAGATCATCGACCGGCCCACCAATGCCCAGTGACTCGCGCTGAAGGGCTTGTGTCAATTGCCCCGCCGCTTGCTCAACTTCCGGGCGGCGGTTGCGGTACGCCTCGATCACGCCGTTCAGCACATCGCGGAACGACGGCATCCCGTAACGCGCTTCCAGCGGAAAATAGGTGCCGCCGTAGAACGGGCGGGCGTCCGGCAGCAGGAACACGGTCATGGGCCAGCCGCCGCGCCCGTTGGACATCGCCTGCACCGCCTGCATGTAGATGTCGTCAATGTCCGGGCGCTCCTCACGATCCACCTTGATGTTGACAAACAGATCGTTCATCATCTTGGCGGTGGGTTCGTGCTCGAAGCTCTCGTGCGCCATCACATGGCACCAATGGCAGGCGCTGTAGCCCACACTGAGCAGGATCGGTTTGTCTTCGGCTTTGGCAAGGGCCAGCGCCTCTTCCCCCCAGGGGTACCAATCGACCGGGTTGTCGGCGTGCTGCAAGAGATACGGGCTGGTCTCGTGTTGTAAGCGATTCATCACGGCCTCGCAGAATTTCTACGATAATGATCTGTTATATGCCATAGGCGCTGGCAAATTGCAAGGCCGACCCCGGCTCACCAGGGGCGGTGGGGCGAGGAATTCTCTAAATCAGACTTCCACAGGCGGTCCAGCCACGTCAACAGCTCGATGGCGGTATCCGAGCGCAGCCGCACCCCCGCTTCAAGCTGGCGTTGGTGCGAAAAGCTGTACAGGTGCGTGTGATAGGTGTGCGCCGCGCCAATCACGTAGTCGCTGCGCCACTGCGCCTGACTCCACAGCAAAGCGGTTTCGCCGGTTTGGCGGCGCAGCGTTTCCAGCCACAGCAGCCGATCTTTGTTGGTGAGCCGTTCCGGGCGAAAGCGCATCCCCAGCATCCCGCCAAAGCCGTACACCAACTGCACATCTTTGCTGGCGACATCTACTTCGATCAAGAGCCGTGCCGAGTCGTCTTGTGTGGTGAGGGTGGCAATGTCACGGCGCGGGCGCTCGTTGAAGGTGCGGAACTTCGCCACAGACAGCAGCGGCATCGGCCCGAAGCGCTGGGCCAATTCCGCGTCGAGGTCGAATTTTTCGTTGAGAAACCGCTGGATCAGCCAGGGCGCATCCCGATACACCGGATTGCCTTCACCGCCCGCGCTTTGCCGCGCGTTTGGGATCGTTGGCGCGCTGTGCTCGGATGGGGTGGGTGGGTTGGCTCGCTGCCGTGCTGCCGTCGAGCGCGAAGGGATGGTCACGTCATCGTAGGAGGGCGGTCGATCCGGGCGGTTATCCGGCATGGGGTTTTTTCCTAATTGAGTCAGCTTGGCCAGGGTTAAAACACCCGCACGCATGATCCAAACCAGAATCAGACGTATGACCATTATACTACAGTTTCGAATTCTAACCGATCTGAGGGTAAAATCAGCGATCAGGTTGGTTTTTTTACAATTTTTTGAAACCGGGAGCTGCCGATGGGCTACTTATTGGGTTTGGATATCAGCACGACGGGCGCTAAGGCGCTCTTGATCGACGAGCGCGGGCAGGTGATGGCATCGCACACCGCGCCGCAGCCGATCAGCACGCCGCAGCCGTTGTGGAGCGAGCAGCACCCGGCGGATTGGTGGGACGGCATCGTCACCGCGATCCGCGCGGCGCTGAGTGCAGCGGGCATCACGGGCGCTGCCATTGATGCCATCGGGCTGACGGGCCAGATGCATGGGTTGGTGCTGCAAGACAGCGCTGGCGCGGTGCTGCGCCCATCGATCCTCTGGAACGACCAGCGGACGCAGGCGCAGTGCGACGCCATGACCGAAAAGATCGGCTTTGAGCGGCTGATCCAGTTAACGGGCAACCGCGCGCTGACGGGCTTTACCGCCCCGAAAATTCTGTGGGTGCGCGATCACGAACCGGAGATCTACGCGCGGGCGGCGCACATCCTGCTGCCAAAGGATTACATCCGCTACCAATTGACGGGCGACTATGCGATGGATCTCTCCGACGCGGCGGGCACCTCGCTGCTGGATGTCGCCAACCGCCGCTGGTCAGCCGAAGTCGTGGACGCGCTGGCGATCCCGTCAGCATGGCTGCCCGATCTGTACGAGGGATCGCAGATCACGGGCGAAGTCAGCGCGGCGGCGGCAGATTTGACGGGGCTGCGCGCGGGGACTCCGGTCGTCGGTGGCGGCGGCGATCAAGCGGCGGGTGCGGTCGGCGTTGGCGCGGTCGAGCCGGGAATCGTCTCGCTGGTGGTCGGCACATCGGGCGTCGTCTTTTCGCCGCTGGGTCAATATGCGTATGAGCCGGAAGGGCGGCTCCATGCCTTCTGCCATGCGGTGCCGGGGATGTGGCACTTCATGGGCGTGATGCTGAGCGCGGCGGGCAGTCTGCAATGGTATCACGACACGCTGGCCGCCGCCGAGTCGTTTGATGATTTGCTGGCCCCCGCCGCTGAGATTCCACCCGGCAGCGAGGGGCTGTATTTCCTGCCGTACTTGACAGGCGAACGCACCCCCCACCCGGATCCGCTGGCGCGTGGGGCGTTCATCGGTTTGACGGTGCGCCACACCCGCGCCCACATGACGCGCGCTGTCCTGGAGGGGGTGGCGTTCGGGCTTCAGGACAGCTTCCGCTTGATGCGCGAGGCCGGGCTGCCCGCTCAGATGCAGGTGCGCTTGAGCGGCGGCGGCGCGAAGAGCCAGATTTGGCGGCAGATCCTCGCCGATGTGATCGGCGCGCCGTTGGTCACCACCAGCACCACCGAAGGCGCGGCCTATGGTGCGGCGCTGCTGGCCGCCGTCGGCGCGGGGGTTTACCC
>JAADYY010000381.1 GCA_010092805.1 Chloroflexota bacterium
ATAAAGCCGAGCGCCGCAGCCGTGAGCACTGCGAACCCGAAGTCGGTCGTCATTTTGACGATGATCGGGGAGATGGCATTGGGCAGCACATGACGGAACAGAATCCGAATGTGCCCAGCGCCAATGCCGAAAGCGGCTTCGACGAACGGCTCCTCCCGCAGCGCGAGGATCAAACTGCGCGTCAGGCGCGCATAGCCCGGCCACCACACAATCGAAATGCCGATCATCGCGTTGTTGATCCCTCTGCCCAACGCCGCCGTGATCGCAATCGCCAACACCAGCGCGGGCACCGCCAGAAAAATGTCGGTCACGCGCATCAGGACTTCATCGACCCAGCCGCCGAAATAACCCGCTATTGCGCCCAGAGTCACACCGATGACGGTCGCAATAATGATAATCGTGCTGCCGACGCGCAGCGCCAGCCCGGTACCCAGCGAAACACGGCTGAAGATGTCGCGTCCGACGCGGTCGGTGCCAAACCAGTGCTCGCTGGACGGCGGCTGCAAGCGATTGGCCGGGTTGACGCCTGTTGTGGCGTGTTCTGGGAAGGGCACGATGTAAGGTGCCAGAACGGCGATGATAAACAGGCTGATCAAAATGATCAGCCCAAACATCGCCATGCCGTTTGAGCGGAAGCGATAGATTCCACGCCGTGTGTTTTCCCAACGTGCAAACCGTTCTGGTGCAGGGGCGATCACCGCCGGAGCAGCGGGCGCTGATACACGCTCATCCATAGCGAATCCTCGGATCGATAATTCCGTAGGCCATATCTGTGATGATGTTCACCAAACTGAATATCATGCCGTAGACAATCGTCACCCCCATGATCGGCTGGAAGTCCAGCCGCAGCGAGGATTCCACAATGTACAAGCCCAGCCCCGGCCAGTCGAAAATACTCTCGACCAGCACCGCACCGGCCATCAGCCAACCAAACTCAAGGGAGATAATGGTGAGGGTCGCCACAAAGGCGTTACGCAACACATATTTCATCACGATCACGCGCCAGGGAATGCCGATAGCGCGTTCCATCCGCACCGAATCGTTGGTGAGCGCCTCTAACATGCTGGCTCGTGTGATGCGCGTGATGCTGGCTAATGCACCAAAGCTCAGGACAAGCGCGGGCAGCCACAGGTGGTAAACGGTTGATCCCAGCGCCTCGAAATTCAGGGTGACGAGGCTGTCAATCAGATACAGCCCTGTGATCGGCTCCGGCGGTGCATCTAAGCGCGGAAAGCGGCCACTGATCGGCGCAGCCCCCAGATTCAGCCCCAGAAACGACTGAAAGATCATCGCCAACCAGAACGCCGGGAAGCTCACAAAGAACAGTGATACCACACGTGCGGAGTGATCGGGAAAGCGATTGCGATACAACGCCGAGATGATTCCGAGCGGGATACCGATGGCAGACGCAATGGCGACAGCCGCCAGCGTGAGTTCCAATGTCGCGGGGATGTATCGCTGTAGGTCGTCGGCGACTTCGCGCCGCGTGTACAGGGATTGACCGAAGTCGCCTTGAAGCAGCCCGCTCACATACGTAAGGTACTGAACAGGCAGCGGCTGATCCAACCCGAATTCTTCGCGCAGCCGCTCGCGGATTTCGTCGGTCGCTTGTGGGCCAGCGGCCAAACCCACAGGATCTCCGGGGACGAGACGCGATACACCGAATGTAATCAGGCTCAAGCCGATGAGGATCGGGACAATGAGCAGCAAACGCCGGATAAGGTAAAGGTGTATGCTCATATCAGTTTAGGGAGAACCCACCTCCTGGCTTGTGAGGTGGGTTCGTTCCTTTAAATGTGATGATAAACGTGATGACTTGAATGTGAATTGGGTGAGCTAGGCCGGGCAGTTTGCCATGGTCAAGTCCTGGAAGAGCACCGTGAGGGGGTACATTGGCGAGAAGACAAAGCCACCCACACAGTCATTGAAGGCGATGGTGCCCGCCTCGTTGAACATCCACGCAGACGGGGCGTCCGCCACGAGAATCTCCTGGACTTCTGCGTACAGATCCATGCGCACGTCGGGATCTGGTTCGGTACGTGCGGTGTCCAGCAACCCGTCAACGGTTTCGTTGCTGTAGAAGCTGCACGAATTGAAGCTGCCCCACGCCGAGGAGTGATACTGGTTGTAGTAATGCGCGTCTAGATCAAGATAGGCGGGCACGGTGTAAATGTTGATGATGTCTGGGGCCGTCTCGACAGAGCCGCAGCTCGCGACCATATCCGGCCACAACCGGGGCACCATGTTCATCGTGACGCCGATTTCGGCCAGGTTCGATTGCAGGATCAGCCCAGGGATTTCTTCTGTGGCGAGATCAGTCACGTAGACGTAATCGAGTTCCAGGGTGCCCGCTGCCCATTCGTCCGCATAGTCCGAGGCCGCCAGCAGTTCCTGTGCGCGCTCAAGATCGAAGGTCGGCACATCCAGGTCTTCGACAAACCCCGCCAAATTATCCGGCTGCGGCCCGCGCAGCACCCAGATGGCATTGTCCAGCGCATCCGGCAGCGACGCATAGTTCATCGCATGAGCCACTGCCAGACGCACATTGATGTCGGACATTGGCCCACGCTGGTTGTTAAACTTGAGCGTGTTGATCAGCAGGCCCTGATGCTGCTCGACACGGTAGCCTTCCGTCTCGTTGATGCGAGCGATGTCGCTGAAGTCGATGGTATCCGCGACATGAATCTCATTCGCCAGCAGCGAATTCACCTGAGTCGACCCTTCACGCTGGATAACCCAGATGAAGCCATCCAGCCCATTTTCTTCTGGATACGGCCCCCAGTAATCCTCCGCCGCGATGAACTCATAAAGGTTGCCGATTTCCCAACGCCCCTGCACAAACGGGCCGGAACCCGCAGCGTTTTCCCGCAGGTAGCTTTGGCCGAAGTCATCGCCGCGATTGGCTTCGACGGTCGCCGGGTTCACGATGAAAACGTGCGTGAGGGTGCCCAGGAATGGCGCAAACGGCTGCAACAGCGTGAACTCGACCGTGTATTCGTCGATGGCTACAGCACTGTTCAGGTCAGCGATACCATCCCAACGGTAGGTCGGCGGCCCTTGAAGCTCCAGCATCCGGTTGTAGGAGTAGACCACGGCTTCCGCATTGACCGGGCTGCCATCGTCGTTGAAAGTGGCGGTTTGTACGAGGTTGAGCGTCCAGACAGTCGCATCGTCATTGACTTCATACGATTCAACCAGGTGCGGCACGATCTCATTGCCACGCGGCAGGAACAGCGGATCATATAGGCTGCGCAGCGCCGCGTTGATGGAATAATTTTCACCAATCGCCGGATCAATATTGTCGATGTCCTGGTTACCGCCGTAAAGAAGGATATTTTCCCCCTGAGCATAGCCGCTGCCAACGACACCCACGCTCAGCAGCAGCATCAGAACAAAAATGAAACGCCCTTTATTCAACATCTTGCTCTCCTTTGATGTACGTTGATGTACGTTGATGCACCGTGACGAAGCGGGAAATTTC
>JAADYY010000382.1 GCA_010092805.1 Chloroflexota bacterium
CTGAAACCCGGCAGCGCCCCCGCAGATCCGCCGCTTGCTTTTTGCGGGGCGGTGGCGCTATGATTCGCGGATATATCTCAGAAAAATCGGCTGTTTTTCGATGATGGGTTGGGAGATCGTGCGATGACGACACAGTTGAAAAATTATATTGGCGGGGCGTGGGCGGCAGCAGAGACCGCCACATACGAGTCGGTGATCAACCCGGCGACGTGCGCGACGTTGGCGCAAGTGCCGGACTCGTCGGCGGGGGATGTGGATCGGGCGGTGGCCGCTGCACGCGCTGGCTTCGCGGAGTGGCGCAGCACGCCCGTGCTCAGCCGTGCACAGTATATGTACCGCCTGAAGAATCTGCTGGAAGATCGCTTCGAGGATCTGGCGCAGACCATCGTCGAGGAGAACGGCAAGACAATCGACGAGGCGCGTGGTGAAGTGCGGCGCGGCATCGAGAGCGTCGATTACGCGACCCACGTCCCCTCGCTGATGCGCGGCTACAAGGTTGAAGACATCAGCTCCGGCATCGACGAGACGGCGGAGCGGCAGCCGTTGGGCGTGTTCGCGGCGATCACGCCGTTCAACTTCCCGCTGATGGTGCCGCTGTGGTTCCTGCCCGTGGCGATCACCTGCGGCAACACGTATATCATCAAGCCGTCGCCGCAAACGCCCATCAGCATGAACACGCTGTTTGAGCTGCTCGACGAGCTGGATCTGCCGGAAGGGGTGGTCAATCTGGTGCATGGCGGCAAAGACGCGGCCAACGCCATTATGGAACACCCGGATGTCACGGGCGTGTCGTTCGTCGGCTCCACGCCCGTCGCCAAGATCATTTATGAGACGTGCGCCAAGCACGGCAAACGGGTGCAGGCACAGGGCGGCGCGAAGAATTACATCGCTGTGATGCCGGACGCGGACATCAACGCCAGCGTGAGCAACATCATCGGGTCGGCGTTCGGTTGCGCGGGCCAGCGCTGCCTCGCTGGATCGGTGGTGGTCGCCGTCGGTGATGCCTACGAACCGCTCAAAGCCGAACTGCTCAAGCGCTCGGCGACACTGCGGTTAGGTTACGGCCTGGAAGAGACGACTCAGGTCGGCACGGTGATCTCGGCGCAGGCCCGCGAACGTATCGAAAAGATGATCGCGGACGGGGTCGCCGAAGGGGCGCGGGCGGTGCTCGATGGGCGCGATGCCAAGGTCGAAGGCTACGACGCGGGCACGTTCGTCGGCCCGACGATCCTCGACGGCGTGCAACCAGAGATGCACATCGCACAGGAAGAAGTGTTCGGGCCGGTGCTCTCATTGATGCACGTCCCCGATTTCGACAGCGCCATCGATGTGATCAACCGCAGCCGTTACGGCAACGCCGCCAGCCTGTTCACGCAGAATGGCGGGCACGCTCGCGAGTTCAAGTATCGGGTGCAGGCGGGCAACATCGGCATCAATGTGGGGGTGGCGGCGGCGACCGCCTCGTTCCCATTTGGCGGCCAGAAAGAATCGTTTTTCGGCGACCTGCACGGGCAGGGGCCGGACTCGATTGAGTTCTTCACCGACCGCAAAGTGCTGATCGAGCGCTGGTACTAAACGATCTGTGTGGGGCCGAGGCCGAGACTGTCTACCTCGGCCCCGCCTGACTCAGGGCCGCTTCCCAGATGATCACGCGGTCGAACAGCACATCGACGGTACCCCCCGCCGGCACCCCCGCCGCGATCCCGGCGAAGCCGCTGTGATACCGATCATCGGTTGTGGAATCTACAAAATTCCCGTTGACATGCAGCGCCAGATAATCGCCCACGCAGACGACGCGCATCCGGTTGATCGCGCGATCCTGCTGAATGTGCCGTGAGGCCGTCCAGGGGATCAGCGCTTCGATGGCCCCACGCGCCCGGCGGCGGATCGTGTAGTGGCCGTCGCCGCTGATCAGAAAGTAGTAGCCGTCGCCGTTGTTGCTCGGTTCCGCGCGGCACATCAAGCCATAGGCGTTGTCGCGGTAGGTCGAAAGCTGCTGCGTATCCACCTGAATCGCAACATCGGTGTGCGTCTGGGCGTTGATCGTCCACATAAAGCCGCCGTCCCACGCTTCGGCGCGGTAGCTGCGGTCCTCAACTCGAAAATCGACCTTGAGATCCGGGTGAGCGTAGGCTTCCCACTCGAAAGCGGCGTCGAAATCGATGATCGCCAACGTGTCGCCGAGGACATAACCGCGCCCCGCCTGACTGACCGCGCCGCCGCAGCCGCTGATCAGCAGCGCACCGATCAGATAGATCACATAGGGGAAGAATCGTTGCATCATGCGCTCATTGTATACGCCGGATCGCCGTTTCGGGAAGCGGCGATCCGGCGCAAAGCGGACGATCACTCGTCGGCGCTGTCGGCGGCGGCTTCAAACCGCGACAGATCTGCCGCCTGCGCCTCCGGGTCGGGGGCCAGAAACTGCGCCCACAGCTTGCGGGTGATCTGCTCAGCGTCGCAGCGGACGCCCTGTTCGCTGAAATAGTCGCAGACGCGCTCAACATCACGCGCCAGGATCATTTGCGTTTGGCTGTTCACGCCCGGATCGATCACCTGCGGGAAGTCGATCAGCGTGACCGCGCCGTCCCAATACAAAATGTTATACGCCGACAGATCGCCATGCACCAGGTTATGGCGCAGCATCAGTTCCAGGTTGCGCAGCACAGCGGCGAACAGCGCCGGGGCTTCATCCGGTTCCAACTCAACCTCGCTGAGCGTGGGCGCGGCGAGCTGCTCATCGCCGAAATACGCCATCAGCACGGCGTTGTCGCTCACCGCGAGCGCCTGCGGCACATCCGCGCCCACCTGATGCAGCCGTTGGAGCGTGCTGTATTCGTGCATCAGCCACGAGGTGTGCGCAAGCTGATTACCGAAGGTGCTGCGCTTTTCGAGCGCGCGCATGGTGCGTTGCTCGTTCTCTTTCACCGAGCCACCCTCAATCTGCATGATCTCGCGGCCCTCGCGGTAGACTTTGTCGTTGCGCAGGTTGCGGAACATGCGTGGGCGGTAGACTTTCACGGCCAGCAGTTCGTGGCCGGTCTGCGGGTTGGCGCGGCAGCGGTAGACCGTCGCCTCTTTGCCGCCCTTCACCTGCGCGAGCACATCGGTGATCAAGCCCTGCTCGTAAAACGACTTGAGCGACTCGACCAGCCAGCCGGATTCGTAGACTGACGGCTGATAGGTGATCTCAAAGTTGATTTCGACCGCGCCATCGTCGGCCAGTTCTTCGATGATCGCGCGCTCGTCTTTCTTCGGGTTGTGTTTGGCTTTCGGTTTGCGCCGCCGCCGCGCCTTGCGGTCGGAGCGCATGGGGTCGAAGGCGTCTTCGTAATGATCGTAGGCGTCATGGTACGTATCGTCGTACATCACGGTTGTGTTGTCCTCATTCAAC
>JAADYY010000383.1 GCA_010092805.1 Chloroflexota bacterium
TTCACCGAAGCCAGTGATGCGTTCTACAACGGCGGCGGCCCCGGCTGGATGCTCCCGCAGCTGCGCGCGCTGGTTGACGGGCTGACCACAACGCCGGATCTGGTGCTGCTCGGCGTGGATCAGATGTGGTTCAACGACCACTACGCGGGCGATCCAGCAGCGTTCGGCTACGCCGACGAACCGACCGACTTCGCCAACGTCTTTCTGGTCAACCGCAGCTTCACGCAGACGATCCTCGACGGCGAAGCCATCGACCTGGCGGCGATGCTCGAACGGCGCGAGCCGGGCGCGGGTGGGTTGGCGCTCGGCTTCCGGGCCATCCGCGATGGGCACGGCTTCCGCAACGACGGCAGCGAACAGTACGGCGACTTTCTGATCGCCGGCTGGCTGTGGCCGCCTGCCGAACGTCAGCGGCACCTCGATTGGCTGCGCGCCGGGGCCGAGATGTACGCACCTAACGACACCGTTTCGGCGGAAGGGCTGCGCGACCTCGCCGCGCTCCTCGCCGCGCTGGCAGATCGCGGCAGCCACGTGATCGGCTTCCTGACGCCGCTGATGCCCACGATCCACGATCAACTGATGGCCGACGCGCGCCACAGCTATCTGCACGCGGTGCCGGGGGCGGTCGCGCCGCTGTTCGCGGAGCACGGCTTTCCGTTCCACGATTTCACCGATGCGGCGGTGGTCGGCGGGGTGGACGAAGATTTCTTCGATGGCTGGCACGGCTCCGAGCGCATGGCCGCCTATGTTTATTTGGCGCTGCTGGCCGCTCACCCCGATCTGCTGGGCGGGTACTCCGACGCCGAGCGGCTGCGCGCGCAGACGGACAGCGCCGCCGATACCTTCTGGGTCTTCAGCAGCCCCCCGTGAGCGCCGCTGGATGGATCGGCAGGGTCGTTTATGCTCTGCATGGGCCGTGTCATGCTACAATGCATAAAGTGCAAGTCTAGAGTCAGTGTAAAGCACGCCGCAATGCCGCTATCCATATAAATGGAAAATAAAGGGAAAAACAAACATGGCCACAATCCGCGTGTATTGGGAAACGGACGCACAGCAAACGCTCATCTGGGATGTGGGGCGGACGTATTCTTCGGACGATTTCATGAAAGCGGTCGAGCAGTCGCTGATGATGACCCGCACACTCGAACACCCATTTGACCTGATTGTGCTTTCCAACAATGCGCTGCCCATTCAGGTCAACCCCAGCCTGCTGGGCGAAACCATGAAAAATGCCCACCCCTTGCAACGCTTCTTCGCCATTGTTGGGCGCGGCGCTATCACCGACATGCTCATAAAGATTGCCGAGCAGCGTGGTATGGAAGGGGTGCCGCCGAACAAACTCCCAATTTTCGCGGATACCCTGCTGGAAGCCAAGCAAGAGATCGCCCGCCGCGCCAAACTCGACCGCGTCTCCTGACCCGGTAACCCCCTGTGCCCCACAACCGAATCGCTGTGCTGCGCCGCTGCATCGAATAACGAAATTTCGTAAATGATGACAGCGGCGTTTAACTGTAGTAATCTATCAATAGATGTTGGTATCGGCATATTACAAAAACTTGGGGAAGCAGGTTATAGGTGTGGCTGAGATGGTAACGAGGTTTGGGGATAATTCGGTAGAACTTAATTTGCCCGTGCGCCTGCTGATGCAGTTCTACGCCGATCACCCGGCGGGGGCGGCGGACGCGATGTTGCAAGCGCCCGACCGTGACATGTGGGTGATCGCGCAGCTCAACAGTACGCAGGTCTACACGATCACAACGGTTGATCTGGACGCGCAAACCAGCTTCACGCGGCAGAGCGTCAAGAGCAAACGGACGGTCGCGCACCGCCCGCTGCCCCGTTGGGCGCGCTACCCCGCGGGGGTCGTGATGGCGCTCAGCGAGCGCGGCCTGGAACTGCCCGGCGTCAGTGCGGCCCTCTGCGGGGACGAACCGCCCGGCCCGCGCTATGAACACGCCCTGGGGATCGCCGTCGCTGCGCTGTGGTATCAAGTGGCGGGCAAGGCCTACACGGTCAGCGATTTGTTCGGGCTGGTCGACCGTGTACACCACGATTACGTCCAGGTGGCGCTGTAATTAGCTGCGCAATGCCGTCACTACGCGCGTGACGCCGGGGATCGTCAGGACGCGCTCAACCACCGGTTCAGCGGCTGCCCCCGCTGGCAGCCGACCAGACAAAATCACTGCCCCATACTCCACGATGACGCTCATGCCTGCGGGCACGGCCTGCCCTGCCGCAATCCGGATTGTTTCGTCGTCGTGCAGGTCATCCGTGGTCACGGACTGCACGTCGGCGACGGCCTGCACCCGCTCGATCAGGGTGCGGCGGTTGATGGGGGTGCGTACGTGGCCGCTGAGCGTCACGTGGCCGTCGTCAATGCTGATGCGGTAGCGCCGCCGATCTGCGACGAGGGGCGGGTAGTCGCCGATGGCGCGGTGCAGGTCTTCAAGGATGTCCACATCGGGGCGTAGTGAGGGTGCCGCACGTTCTGCCATGAGTGTCTTTATCTCCGTTCAAGTTCGGCTCGGCCAACGGCCACCGAGCCTTAGCCGCGCGTACAATCGCGTTTGCAGCGTAATTGTGCCCAGCGGCGGCTGGCTGCGCAAGTGCATTGGCCGATCATCCCAGGGCAAACTGGCAGCCAACCGTCTCCAGCAACTTAAGTTCTGTTAATATGATTGCAAGGTTTTGGCGGCAAATTACGAGAGATATGGGGAATTATACCCAGATCCATTCTTGGTGAGATTGAGGAGAGCAGCACTTGATGAACAGACCGAGTATTTTGACTGGTGCGCTGTGGGGCGGCTTGCTGAGTGTGCCGCTGATGGCGCTGTTTTTCATCGGCCAGCAAATCGCGCGCTTCCCGTTTGTCCCGTTTGATATGTTCGACTGGCTGGCGCGTGCCCTGCCCGGCCCGGTGATCACCTTCGGCATCGATACGATGGTCGATGTCATCACCACGTTCCAGCTTGGCCGGCTGGATGAAGCGGCCAAAACCGCCGAACAATTCATGGCGCTGGGCATCACGTTTATCATCGGCGTGATCGCGGGCGGCCTGTTCTTCTTCATCATGAACCGGCTGCCCGGCGAGCGCCAGCGCCGCGACAGCTTGCCCGGCGTGATCATGGGGGCGATTGTTGGGCTGCCGTTCCTGCTGTTCAGCCTGGCCGTCAACCTGGAAGCCGCCGGGCAGCCGCTGGTGAGCGCGGTGTGGGTGCTGGGCCTGTATATGCTGTGGGGCCTCACGGTGAGCTGGCTGTACAGCGCGCTGGCCTTCCGCGTGCAGCCCGCCGCCGCTGAGTCCGCTGCTGCTGGTGAAGCTGGCACCGCCGCTTCGGTGCAGACGCTCAACCGCCGCCAATTCATGATTCAGGTGGGCGGTGCCACCGCCACCGTGACCGTCGTCGGTGTGGGGTTGGGCGCGCTGCTCAGCCAGGGTGACGAGGCGACCACCACCGCCCGCGCCGATGGCGCTGCCCTTCCGCCAGACGGCCTGCCCAACGCCAACGATCCGCTGGTGCCCGCGCCGGGCACACGCCCTGAATATACGCCGCTGGAAGACCACTACCGCATCGACATCCGCACCACGCCGCTGGAGATCGCGGAGGAGGGCTACACCCTGCCTATCGCCCACACCAACGCTGAAGGCGACACCGAGATCCTGGCCGAACTGACCCTCGACCAGATTCGCAACGATTTCGAGTCGATGGACGCTTTCATCACCATGTCGTGCATCTCCAACCGCATCGGCGGCCCGCTGATCAGCACGACGCGCTGGACGGGCGTGAGTATGCAGGACATCCTCGACAGCATCGATGTGCCGCCGACGGCCACCCACCTGCGGATCAACGGCGGCGACGGCTTCGATGAGACCGTCGCGCTGGAAGACATCGCCAACGACCGCCGCATCATGCTCACACATGCCTGGGATGGCATCCCGCTGCTGCCCAAGCACGGCTTCCCGCTGCGCATCCACATCCCCGACCTGTACGGCATGAAGCAGCCGAAGTGGATCACCGCGATGCGCTTCCTGGATCAGGATGAGGATGGCTACTGGGTGCGGCGCGGTTGGGATAAGGTGGCGCGCGTGAAGGCCACCTCGGTGATCGACACGGTGGCCGTCGACATGATGGTCATCGACGCCGACGAAAACCAGCGCATCCCGGTGGGCGGCATCGCCTGGGCCGGGGATCGCGGCATCTCGCGCGTGGAAGTGCGCGTGAACGACGGCGAATGGCAGGAAGCACAGCTCCGCGCGCCGATCTCAGATCGCACCTGGACGATCTGGCGCTATGACTGGCCGTTTGAGGAAGGGATGCACACGTTTGAGGTGCGCTGCTTCGAGGCGGACGGCACCGAGCAGATCGCGGCGGTGGCGTCACCGCGCCCGGATGGGGCGTCGGGCATCCACTCGACCCGCGTGAATCTCTAACCCCATACAACACACCGCTGCAAGGCATTTGATCGGGTTGTCCTGCGGGGCACCCCGATCACGTTGCCGCGCACAACCTCCTGCGCACACCTACCGCAGCAGATCACGCAGCGCCGCGTCGAGATCCGGGAAGCGGAACAAATAACCCTGCGCGATCAGACGCTCCGGGATCACGCGCTGGCTATCGAGGACGGTGGCGGCCTGCTCGCCGAGCGCGATGCGCAGCGCGAACGCGGGCACCGGGATCAGGGCGGGGCGGCGCAGCACACGCCCCACCGCCGCCATGAATTCGCGGTTGGTCGCTGGTTCCGGCACACAGAGGTTGTACGGCCCGTCCGCCGCTTCATCCAGCAGCAGCGCGTGGATGGCCCCGGCCACGTCGTCATTGTGAATCCAGGGGATGTACTGCCGCCCGCTGCCCAACTGCGCCCCGAACAGCCAACCCGCCGCCCGAAACGCCGGCAGCGCGCCGCTCTCCAGGCTGATGACAATGCCAATCCGCAGAATCGGCTGGCGTACCCCCACGTTGCCCGTCACGCGCTCCCAGACCTGCGTCACATCGGCGCGAAAATCCAGCGCCCGGTTCGGCGGGCTGGCCTCCGTGAGAATCTCATCGCCGCGATCCCCGTAATAGCCCACCGCCGAGGCTTGCAGCAGCGCCCGCGGCTTGACGGCAGCCGCACGGATCGCGGCGGCGACGGCTTCACCCGCCAGGAGACGGCTTTCCAGCACGCGGCGCTTGTGCGTGGTTGTCCAACGCCAATTGGCCGGATTCTGCCCGGCCAGGTTGATGATCGCCGTGTCCGCGTCGATCAGATCCGCCCAGCCGTCGGGCGTGCGCGCATCCCAGCGAACGGCCCGCGCCCCCGGCGGGATGTGCCGTGCCTGTTGCTCTGGGTTGCGGCTGAGGATGACGACTTCATGCCCGGCGGCGAGCAGTTCGCGCGCCAACCGCCGCCCGATCAAGCCGGTGCCCCCTGTGATGATCGCGCGCATAGAATCAGGCATGAGCCTCAGCAATCGTTGCGGCGAAATCGGCGTGGGCGTCTTCAGGAATGCGGGTCAGACGCCCAGTTTCCATGTTGACAAACATCCAAATGCTAAACCCTTCCATGATTGGGGCATTGTCTCGTGCGCGGGTGATCATGTAGTGGCGGCGGGCGCTGCTGCGGCGCACATTGCTGATGTAGGACTCGATGCGCAGCACATCGCCGATCACGGCGCGCTGATGGTGGATCATGTGGTGGCGGCGCGCCACAAACCCAAACCCGGCCCCCAGCGTGCGCGCCACCGGCCAACCGACCGCCGCGCTGGCGGCGATCACGCATTCGACGAAATAATTCAAAAACGCGGCGTCATTCACGTGCCCATCCTGGTCCGTGTCGCGCCACTCAACGCGCCGTTCCATCACAAAGGGGGTGGGCGGTGGGGGGGGCGTCGGCGGATCTTTGTGCGGGGTTGGCGCAGGCATTGGGGCGTCTGGCAGCAGCGCCGGGATCATGGCGTCGGGGGTGGCGATGGGCTGGTGCGTCTGGCGGTCGCAGTAGATCCACGCGGTATCTGCCCGCGCGACCAGGTCGCCCGTGCTCAAGCTGCGGCATTCGTGGTGATGATGTGCTCGCGCGCCCTCAAGATCGCCCACCCAGGTCGTGACCTCGACTGTCTCGCTGTACAGCACAGCGCCTAGATACTCAATGTCGATTTGCTGGGGCAGCCAAACGGTACCCAGCGTCTCGTAGCGCCCTATATCATACCCGACAGCGGCGGATGCTTCTAGCATCGATTCCTGCATGTAACGCAGGTAATTCGCATGATTGAGATGGTTGTGGGCGTCGCACTCATAGTGGCGGACTTTGAAGGTGTGCTTATGGTTGAACGGCATCGATACTCCCCTTGTGTATTCGTGCATCTGTGGATGTTGAGCCATACCTGCGCTGTGCAAAAACATTTTAAGCCTTTATTTGGCTTACAAGTCAGATTGCAGAATCAAGCAAGCTCAAGGGGATAAATAGCAGCGCTTCTCGCTGCTAATATGATTGTGATCGGCGATGTGGGGCGATCATCGCCGCCATGCGCCTTGATGCGACGATGATCGTGCGCCGAGGGCGGGCTACGCTTCCGGTTCGACGATGGTCGCGGCGAAATCGGCTTGGATTTCCGGCGGCATCCGCGTAAGCCGTCCAGTCGTCAGGCTCACAAACATCCACAGCGTGAACGCTCGCGCAATCGGGGTGTTGTCGCGGGCGCGGGTGATGGTGTAGTAGCGGCGGGCGCTGCTGCGGCGCAGATCGCTGACATACGACTCCATCCGCAGCACATCATCCAGCACGGCAGGCTGCTGATAGACGATGTGGTGGCGGCGCGCCATGAACGCATAGCCTGCGCTGGTGGTCCGTGTGGCCGACCAACCGACAGCGGCGTTGGCTGCGAACCCGCAGTCCGCCAGGTAATTCAGATAGGTGGCGTTGTTGACGTGCGCGTTCTGGTCAATGTCGCGCCACTCAACGCGCCGTTCCATCGTAAACACACTCGGCGGCGGCGGCGGCACTGGCGGATCATTGTGCTTGGGTGCGGGGGTCGTTTCGCCGTCCGGCAGAAACGCGCTGACCATCTCCGCCGGGATCGATGTGGGGCGCTGCGTCGTCCGGTCGATGTAAACCCAGTCTGTGTACGCCCGCGCCACCAAATCCCCGGTGCTGATGCTGCGGCATTCGTAGTGGCGGCGTGAACGGGTATGCCCAAAGTCGCCCACCCAGGTCGCGATCTCGACGGTGTCGCCGTACATCACCGAGCCGAGATATTCGATGTCCGTTTCGTGTGCCAACCAGACCGTGCCAAGCTGCTCGTAGCGGGCCATGTCGTAGCCAATGCGCGCCGACGCTTCAATGGCGGCTTCCTGCATGTAGCGCAGGTAGTTGGCGTGGTTCAGGTGCCCATACGCATCGCATTCGTAGCTGCGCACGTCAAAGGTGCGTGTGTAAGTGAGTGGCATGTGGCTGTCCGTTGATTGTTTGGCGTTACCTAATTCAGTGACACGCTGCTACGGCTAAAGCCATGCAGCTTCTTGGGCACGCGCGGCGCAACCGCCCATGTTATGCCCAACGGGTGTGCCCCACCCGGTACGTTTCAAAATGTTGATCGCCGCGTTGTGATCGCGGTCTAACGATAGACCGCAGTCGCACCCCACCCCACGATCTGAAAGGGTGAGCTGTGCAAACATCGTTCCACAATTCGAGCCGGACTTGGACGTGTACGCGGGATCGACAGCGGCGACCACGCGACCGGCACTTTCAGCCTGGTACGCGCGGCACTGCCCAAACATCGACCAGCCGCTGTCCAGACTACTTGTGCTCACGTGACGGTTGCGGACCCTGTTGGTCATGATGCCATAGCACAA
>JAADYY010000384.1 GCA_010092805.1 Chloroflexota bacterium
ATAGAACATTTGTCTGTATGCGGTGACAAATGTCACTATTCTTCTGCATAAATAAGATCTATACTCAGGATAGATCAGAACATATTTGCAGGGAGTCCCGCGATGACCCAAGAGCAACACTTTCAGTTTGAGCTGATCACCTGGGGGCAGGCCCGTCCCATCGTTTTTGTGCGCACCCGCACGCCCGTCGAGGCGCTGCCCGCCGTCATTGGGGAAGCCTACGGACGCATCATGCCGCATGTGAGCGCGCAGGGCGTAGAGGCGGTTGAGCCGCCGTATGTCGCTTATTTCAACGACGATATGGCGGATATGGATGTTGAGATTGGCGTGGTGATCTCGAAAGCCATCCCCGGTCAGGGCGATATTCAGGTGGGCGAGCTGCCGGCGGGGCAAGTGGCCGCGTGCATGTACAAAGGTCCTTATAACGGGGTCGGTGTGGCGCATGACGCGCTGATGCAGTGGGCCAAAGCTGAAGGCCACACGATCACCGGCGTCGCCTACGAGTTCTACATCAGTGACCCGGAGGAAACCGCCCCTGAAGATCTGTTGACGCAGATCTGCCACCCACTGGCAGCAGGCTAACCGAGATCTAACGCAAAATCGGCGCATTGCCGGGAGTGAGGGCACGATCTGCCTCGCTCCCGCACAACCCCAACCGTGATGAGCGCACGCCGTTGATCTGCGATGCGTTGCGGCTGGTTACAAAATCAGAACTTTTGTCTGAATCGCGGCGTTCACCCCTTTTCCTCTGTGTCAATAAGATCTATACTGATGCTAGATCAGAACATATTTTCAAGGAGCGCCACCGTGACTCAGCAGGAATTTCAATTTGAAGTGACGACCTGGGACGCCCGCCCCACTGTTTTCATCCGCACCCGCTGCCCCATCGAGCAACTGCCCACCAAGATCGGCGAAGCCTACGGACAGATCATGCCCTATCTGGCCCAGCAAGGCGTGGAACCCGTCGAACCGCCGTATGTCGCTTACCATGACCCGGACATGAGCAACCTCGATGTCGAGATCGGGCAGGTGATCGCGCAGGCCGTCCCCAGCCAGGGTGATATTCAGGCGGGTACGCTGCCCGCCGGGCAAGCCGCCGCGTGCATCTACAAGGGCGCGTATGACGGGATCTCCGCTGCCCATGACGCGCTCGCCGGGTGGGCCAAGGCGCAGGGGCACACAAGCAGCGGTGTCGCCTACGAGTTCTACATCAGCGACCCTGGCGACACGCCCCCGCAAGACCTGCTGACGCGGGTCGTTCATCCACTGAGTTCAGGCTAGCCGCGATCTACCGCTGAAAGCCGGGAGCGAGCAATTCGACGCGCTCGCTCCCGCTTGATCTCAGGCCCAATGACGCAGCAGCAGCGCACGACCACCCTCGGCCAGCCCCGCCGCGATCAGCGCCTTGAGCAGATCAGCGGCGATGAACGGCGCGACGCCCGTCGCCCAAACCGCGTGCCACTCAATGCCCGTGCTGATCTTGAGCAGCAGCGCGCCGCATACGTAGATCACCGCGATCCCGGCGACTCCGGCCAGCCAGCGCCACCACAGCACCGATCCGCCGCGTTCGGCCAGCCAACCCGCCGCATACGCTGCCGGCACAAAGCCGATCAGGTAGCCGGCGGTGGGGCCAGCAAACGCCGCCGCCCCGATCATGCGGGCGTCAACGGGGAGATTAGCTGCGATCAGCGCCAGATAGGCGATTTGGCTCAGCGCGCCGTCGCGGGCACCGAGCACCAACCCCGCCAGCAACACGACCAGCACTTGCAAGGTGAACGGCACTGGCCCGATCTCAAGCGTCACGCGCGCCGAGACCATCGTCAGCAGCGTGAATGCCGCAATCGCCAGCAGACGTGTACTCAGGGTGTGGGTGCGTGTTTGTGGAAATGTGCGTAACATGATGACTCACTTTCTACTTTTTTTGATGAACCCGACAATGTGGTGCTTAGGTCCGATTTTCTGGCAGCGGCTCGACGATCACTTCGACGAGTTCGTAGCGCGGTTTGCGCCGCTGGACGTTCTCGCCCGCGTTGACATCGGCCTCAACCAATGTGACACGTGTCCCTTTGCCTTCCAGCACCCAGCGCGACATCAGCCGCCCCGATTCTTGCGCGTTGCGGAAGTAGGCGATGCGCCCACGCGGATCGATGCGGTTGAGTTTGCCGCGCGCCCGACGGAATGGCAGTTCCGCCAATTCTTCGAGCAGTTCGCGCCGCTCCTCAGCATTCAAGTAAGCCATATATTCTGTCCTTGGTGCAGCCTGACCTGACCACGCTGCGCGCTGCAACGTGTGGCAGGCATTCCATGATAACGACGTTCAATTGTATAATCATCCGCGATGTTCGCCAAAGGTCATGCATGTCAAACGACTACACTGTCCAGCAGCTCAACCAGTACATCCGCCAACGCCTCGACGGCGACCCGCAGCTCCGCAATGTGCGCGTGGCGGGTGAAGTCTCGAACCTGCGGATTGTCAACTCGTCTGGTCATTGCTATTTCACACTCAAAGATCAGCGCGCGCAGCTCGCGTGTGTGATGTGGCGCTCGGCGGTGGCGCGGCAGCGGCGGATGCCCAAAGACGGCGACGCGGTGCAGGTGTACGGCTCCATCGGCGTATACGAGGTCAACGGCGTGTATCAACTGTATGCAGAACGCATTCGCGCGGTCGGCGTCGGTGATCTATATCAGGCGTTTGAGGATCTGAAAACGCAGCTCGAAGCCGAAGGGCTGTTCGACGCCAGCCGCAAACGTCAACTGCCGCTGTTTCCGCGTGTGATCGGGGTGGTGACATCGGCGGAGGCGGCGGCATTTCAGGATGTGCAGAATGTGCTGCGGCGACGGTTCCCGCTCGCGCAGGTGATTCTCGCGCCAACATCGGTGCAGGGCGACGACGCCCCGCCGCAGATCGTGCGGGCGGTGGCGCGGCTGAACGGCCAGCCGGAAATCGACGTGATTCTGGTGTGTCGCGGCGGCGGCAGCCTTGAGGATCTGTGGGCGTTCAACGATGAGCGGGTCGCCCGCGCGGTGGCGGCGAGCACGCTGCCGGTGGTGAGCGGAGTCGGCCACGAGACAGATTTCACGATCACGGATTTCGTCGCCGATGTGCGCGCGCCGACACCCTCAGCGGCGGCGGAACTGCTCACGCCGGATACGGCTGATCTGCGCGCCCGGCTGCGTCAGGCGGATGCTTATTTGACCGACACGATTCGGCACATCATGCGCGAGCGGCGTGAATCAATCGCCGAGAAAGTGTGGGCGCTGCGTCAGGTATCGCCGCGCGCGCGTGTGCAGACGCTGCGCCAACGCCTCGA
>JAADYY010000385.1 GCA_010092805.1 Chloroflexota bacterium
CACCACCCGGACATCAACATCATCGTGCACCCCGAATGCATGATGGAAGTCGTCGATAAGGCGGATTATGTCGGCTCGACATCGTACATCATCCGCACGATAGAAGCGGCTCCGGCGGGTAGCAAATGGGCGGTGGGCACCGAAGTGCATATGGTCAACCGGCTGAAGAATCAGCAGACCGACAAAATGGTTGAGCTGCTGTCGCCGTTCTCGTGCTTGTGCAGCACCATGTATCGCATCACCCCGCTGGATCTGGCAAATGTCCTGGAAAATCTGGTCGAAGGTCGCGTGATCAATCAGATCACCGTGCCCGATGAAGTGCAGCGGAACGCGAAGTTAGCGCTCGACCGGATGCTCACGATCCCTAGATAGGTAGTCATGATGGGCGATTTACGCACCCAAACGTTGATCATTGGCTCAGGCATTGCGGGCGCTATCGCCGCCCTGCGCCTGAGCGATGATCCGAAGCATGAAGTGACGGTCATCACGCGCGCGCCACGCGCACAGGACAGCAACACGGACTGGGCGCAGGGCGGCATTGTCACACGCGGGCTGGATGATTCACCTGAATTGTTGGTCGAAGATATTCTGAACGCTGGGGCGGGCATTAGCTCGCCCCGCGCCGCACGCATCCTGGCCGACGAAGGGCCACGCCTTGTCCGTGAGCTGTTGATCGAGCGGGTCGGCGTGCAGTTCGACCGCGATGAACACGGCGAGATGATCTTCGGGCTGGAAGGCGCGCACAGCACCCGCCGGGTCATTCACGTGGGCGATAAGACAGGTGCCGCGATCATCCGGCAACTGCTGGCCGAGTTGGAAGCGCGGCCCAATGTTAACCTACTGACGAAGCACACCGCCGCCGATCTGATCACGTTTCCGCACCACTCCCGCGATCCGTTGGCCGTCTATGACTCGTTGTCATGTCACGGTGCGTATGTGCTCGACCGCGAGGCGCAGCAGATTGTGCGGGTGCTGGCAGCGCACACGATCTTGGCGACGGGCGGCCTCGGCCAAATCTACCGCAACACGAGCAATCCGCGTGGCTCGCGCGGTGACGGCCTCGCGATGGCCTGGCGCGCCGGGGCGCGGATCGTCAACGCGGAGTATGTGCAGTTCCACCCGACGACGCTGAGTGTGCGCGGCGCGCCGAACCTGCTGATCAGCGAGGCGGTGCGCGGCGAAGGCGCGGTGTTGCTCACGCCGAACGGTGAACCGTTCATGCACAAGTATGACCCGGTTTGGAAAGATTTGGCACCGCGTGATGTCGTCGCCCGTGCCATCCACATGGAAATGCTTGAACACGACTACGCGCATGTCTATCTGGACATCGCCACACGCCACCCCGCGAACTACATCCGCGAGCGCTTCCCGCAACTGATGGAGACAGCGACGCAATTTGGCATCGACCCCACAACCGAGCCGGTGCCCGTCGTGCCGGGGGCACATTTCGCGTGCGGCGGCGTGCTGGTTGATGAGCGGGGCCGGGTCGATTTCAACAACCTCTATGCCGTCGGCGAGGTGAGCTGCACCGGGCTGCACGGGGCGAATCGTCTGGCGAGCACCAGCCTCTTGGAAGGGATGGTGTGGGGCAACCGCGCCGCACAGGACATCGCTGCGCACGAACGTGATCCTATCAGCCTGAGCGAAGTGCCGGAATGGATCTATCAGGGCGATCTCGAACCTGATCCGGCGCTAATTGAAGGCGACATGACGACCCTGCGCAATGTGATGTGGCATTATGTGGGGCTGGTGCGCACCGAAAAGCGCCTGGAACGCGCGGACCGCGAACTGCGCCATCTGTATCACGAGATTGAGACGTTCTACCGCAGTACCCGCCTCAACGATGCGCTGATCGGGCTGCGCAACGCGGTGCAGTCCGCGCGGATCATCACGTTTGCGGCCAAACGCAACTCCGTGAGTCGTGGGTCGCATTACCGCGCTGACGACAAATCCGGCGGTGATCTAGAGCGGGTGCCCGTGCAGAATGTCATGGAGAGACGTTAGCCTGAGTAACCAGTCCGAGGAGCGAGGCACGAACAATGAGCCACGACTTTATCTATCTTGATCACAGCGCCACCACGCCCACCGATCCGCGTGTGGTTGAGGCGATGCTGCCCTACTGGACGGAGCGCTTTGGCAATCCGTCCAGCCTACATAAGGTCGGCAAAAGCGCGGCGGCAGCGCTCGAACAGGCCCGCGAAACGATTGCGCAGGTGCTGAATTGCTACCCGGCAGGCCCGGCGGAGATCATTTTCACGAGCGGCGGCACGGAGAGCAACAATCTGGCGCTGCGCGGCGTCGCACGCATGATGAAGCAGCGCGGGCGCGGCCAGCACATTATCACGACAGCGGCGGAACATCATGCCGTGCTTGATGTGGCGAAAGATCTGGAAAGTGACGGGTTCGATGTCACCTTCTTGCCCGTTGATGAATACGGGCGGGTGTCGGCGGCGCAGGTCGTTGAGGCGCTCCGCCCCGATACCGTGCTCGTCAGCGTGATCTATGCCAATAACGAAGTCGGCACGATCAACCCCATTGCCGAGATTGGCGCGGAACTGAAGCAGCGCCGGATTCCGTTCCATGTCGATGCGGTTCAAGCGCCCGGCTTGCTGCCCCTCGATGTGAAGGCGCTGAATGTCGATTTGCTCAGCATCTCCGGGCACAAGCTCTACGGGCCGAAGGGAATCGGGCTGCTGTATGCGCGGCGCGCTGTCGGCCTCAAGCCGCAGATCGTCGGTGGGACGCAGCAGGCGCACCGACGGGCCGGCACAGAACCCGTGCCGTTGATCGTTGGGCTGGCTGAAGCGCTGAAGCTGGCCGAAGCAGATCGTGAGGCAACGGTCGCACGCCTGACTCCCCTGCGCGATCAACTGTTTGCGCAGGTGCTGGAAAATGTCCCGGAAGCCGCGATCACCGGGCACCCGACTGAGCGTCTGGCTGGGCACACCAGCTTTGCGATGCGCGGCCTCAACGGCGACTCGATTCTGCTCGATCTCAACGAGGTCGGCATCGGCGCGAGCGGTGGCAGCACCTGCACCAGCGGCGCTCAGGAACCGAGTCACGTATTGATGGGGATGGGCGTCGAGGAAGATCGCCTTGTGGGGCAAATGCGCTTTGTGCTGGGCAAACACAGCACTCAGGCCGATGTTGACCGCTTGATCTATCACCTGACAGCATTGGCCGAACGCCACCGCAAGATGGTGCCTGACCTCAGCTAAGCGATCAGCCATCCGGGGAGAGCCGCGCTCACAGATCAGGCTCTCCCCGGCACGCCATCCTGACCTTCCCCCAACTCGCGAATTTTCAGGTCATTTGGCAATCTTGCGGTATCATCGGCGCTCATTTCGCCCACAGTGAGCGCCTGTAACAAGCGCACGCAACGCAAGGAAATCATCATGCCGAAGGCTGCCAACATTCAGAAAGTGGTGCTCGCCTACAGCGGCGGGCTGGATACGTCGGTGATTGTGCCCTGGCTGAAGAACAATTATGACTGCGAGGTCATCTGCTTCACCGCCGATCTCGGCCAGGAAGAAGAACTCGACGGCCTGGAGGACAAAGCCGTTAAATCTGGGGCGAGCAAGCTCTACATCCGCGACCTACGCGAGGAATTTTTGACGGATTTTGTGTTTCCAACGATGCAGGCCGGAGCCATCTACGAACGCGATTACCTGCTCGGCACGTCGATGGCGCGCCCGTTGATCGCCAAGCACCTGGTTGAGGTTGCCGAATTGGAGCAGGCCGACGCCATCGCGCACGGCTGCACCGGCAAAGGCAACGATCAAGTGCGGTTTGAGGCGAGCATCATGGCGCTCAACCCAAAGCTCAAGACGATTGCACCCTGGCGCGAATGGGATATTCGCAGCCGTGAAGACGCCCTCGCTTACGCTGAAGAGTTCAACGTCCCGGTGGCAAATACGCTCAAATCGATTTACAGCCGCGACCGCAACCTCTTTCACATCAGCCATGAGGGCGGGCCGCTGGAAGACCCTTGGAACGAGCCGGAAGCGGATATGTTCCAACTCAGCGTCAGCCCGGAAGACGCGCCGGATGCACCGACCTACGTCGAGATTGGGTTCGAGAAGGGCCAGCCAATCAGCCTGAACGGCGCGACGATCCCAGCGCTGGACTTGTTCATCCGCCTCAACCAGATCGCCGGGGCCAACGGTGTCGGGCGTGTGGACATGGTCGAAAATCGGCTTGTGGGCATGAAAAGCCGGGGAGTCTACGAAACGCCGGGCGGCACAGTGCTGCTGCGCGCCCATCAAGCGCTGGAGAGCATCTGCCTGGATAAATACTTGATGCA
>JAADYY010000386.1 GCA_010092805.1 Chloroflexota bacterium
CAAAGACACCGTGCAGGGCATCAGCTATCGTGACTGTGCCCATCTACACCAATCTGACGGCTACAGCTACAAAAACGGCTACAGCTACAAGAAAGGAGAAGCGGCTGCCTCCACCCGCTAAAGCAGGTGATTTCCGCCGCATAATTTCGATGAACCATTTTGACGAGGTTGTGGCTGATGTGGATGTCGGGTTTTACCAGGAGAACGGTTACTGGATTGGCCCAACCATCTTTACCCCAGAGGAATTGACGCTGTTCCGTGAGCATCACGCGAAAGTGGTGGCTGGCGAATACGAAACTGGCAGAGAGCCGCACAGCCGCAGTATCCCGGCTGGCGACCCCATCGATCAAATTGTCAAGATTGATAACAGCTACTGGTCGGACTCTGTGCTGGCCAAACTCGTGCTCAACCCAACCATTGGTGCCATCGCTGCCAAGCTCGCCGGAGTAGCCGGGATTCGCCTGTGGCATGATCAACTGCTG
Organism: Chloroflexota bacterium; assembly: GCA_010092805.1. Lineage (GTDB taxonomy): Bacteria > Chloroflexota > Anaerolineae > Aggregatilineales > Phototrophicaceae > Flexifilum. The sequence goes on from JAADYY010000386.1 coordinate 483, forward strand.
CACAAACCGCCACAAACCGATACAGACGCGGGTGCCGTCGGCTGGCACCAAGACTGGTTCTACTGGCAGTGCGCCCAACCCGCGAACATGCTCACGGCCTGGGTAGCGCTGGTCGATGTGGACGAGCGCAATGGCTGTATGGAGGTTGTGCCAGGCAGCCACAAATGGGGCTTGCAGGACGACAGCGATTTCTTCGCGCAAGACCTGGCGGCGTTGCAACAGTCCATCGAAAAAAGCTCTGGCAAACCTTTCCAGACCGCGTCCTGTGTGCTGCCCGCCGGCGCTGTCAGTTTTCATCACTGTTTGACCATTCATGGCAGCCGCCCCAACCTCAGCGCCGCCCCGCGCCTATCGATGGTGCTGCATTTACTCCCCGCTGGCACCCGCTACAAACGCGGGACTCCAGCAGACGCCCACGCCAATGTGCGCTTGTTGAGTGGCATGGATGGCGATCCGTTCGCAGGCCCATATTTCCCGTTTTTGTATCATCAAGACGGCAGCCGCAATCCCTGGGATTGATGATCACAGACATGGCAGTCGCCCCGGATGAAGGGTACTATCGGCAAGTCCCCTAGCGGATTTGCCTTTCTATAACGCAATTTTTGGAGGAATTACATGGTTAGGTACACACGACTCTTGAAATTGGTATTTTGCTTCACCATGATCACCCTGGCGTTGGGATTGGGGGTGGTCGCTGCCCAAGATACGCAGACTCTCACCGTCTCGTTCCCCGGCGATCCGCGTTCTGAGACTGTCAACGCCCTGATTGATGCGTTCGTGGAAATGAAAGCGGAAGCAGGTGTCACCGTTGAGGTCGTCATCAACGAGCCGACCGAAGGCTACACCGATCAGTTGCTGCTCGACTTCAGCGCCGGGGTTGGGCCTGATGTGTTCTCCGTGAGTGCTGATTTTCTGCCGGATCTGGTAGGCTCAGAGGTGATCAGGCCGCTGGATGAGCTGCTGGGGGCGTGGGCAGGCTGGGCCAATTTCCCGCAGGGTATGCAAGAGATGTCCGCCTACAACGACGCGACTTATGCGGTGATGTACAACACTGATACGCGCGTCTTGTTTTATCGCGCCGATGTCCTTGAGCAAGCCGGAGTCGAGCTGCCCTTCGAACCCACGAGCTGGGAGGAAATCTTCGCGGCTGCCGAGATGATCCGGCAGAACGTGCCCGATGTCATCCCCATGGAAGTCCAAGCCGGGACGATTTGGGGTGAGGGTACAACCATCGATGGCTTCTTCATGCTCTTCCGCGGCGCGGGCGGCACCCTCTTCGATACATCTGACAACACCTGGATCGTCGAAAGCCCGGCCATGCTCGATGCCTTTTCGTTCTACGAGCGGATGTTCGGCGACGATCTCTCGGCTGCCGAGCCGTTCATGGAACCCGAACCCTGGGTGTTCTTCCTGCAGGAAGGCCTGGCTAACGGCGATGTAGGGATGGCAGTGGTGGTGAACGTCGTTTGGGGGTTGTACGCACCCGACGGCGCGTGGGGCATCGAAAACCGGGATGAGGTGCTCTCGTGGGCACCGATGCCCGCACGCGAACCTGGCGCGGGTATCAACAACTGGGATTTTGTTGGCATGGGCGGCGGTTGGGGCTGGGCGATGTCCAGCACGACGGATAACGAAGACCTCGCCTGGGAATTCATCCAGTTTATGAGCAGCCCCGACTCAATTGCCACATATGCGGAAGGCGTCGGCGGTATTCCTACCCGTGTCGATGCGCCAACCGATGCGTTTAATGAGACGCTCGCGGCTGAGGTGCTGCCATTCCAATCGTTCCGCCCGGCGCACCCGGACTATCCACGTGTTTCCGAACAAATCCAGATCGCGACGGAACGGATCATGCTGGGTGAGGCGACCGCCGCCGAGGCCATGACCCTCTTCGCGGAAGCCGTCGAAGCGATTGTTGGCGCTGAAAACGTCAAGCGGCTCCCAATCGAGTAAACCGTAGATGCATCGCCCGCACTCACAGCCGAGTGCGGGCGACTTCCCTCTAATCGCTTCATCCTAATCGCTTCATCCTATTGAGGAACACATGGCAGCTATTCGGGTGGATGCGCAGGCCATCCACGTGTTGAACTGGACGATCACGCGGCGGCGCTGGAATGAACTTTCGCTGCTGGTGTTCATGCTTCCGGCGATGCTGCTGGTGCTGGCGTTTGTGATCATCCCAGCGGCCTGGGCAATTTACATCAGTTTTACCAATCAGGCGTTGATTGGCCCCAACGCGCAGAACTTCAGCTTTGTGGGCCTGGAAAATTACACACGCCTGTTTGCCGACGACGAGTTCTGGAATTCCCTCACCATTAGCTTCATCTTCGTCTTTGGCTCCGCGTTTCTGGGGCAATTCTTGATCGGCTTTGCGCTGGCGGTCCTGCTGAAATCGTCCGGGTTGTTGAGCCGGGGGATCGTTGGGGGGAGTGTGCTGCTGGCGTGGGTGATCCCTGAGATCGTCGCGGTCTACATTTGGGCCAGCGTGCTGAATTTCCAGTCCGGCTCCGCCAACCAAATCTTGCTTTTGCTCGGCTTGGAGCGCCAACGCTGGCTCATCGACACGCCGTTACTGTCGATCATTCTGGTGAATATCTGGCGCGGCACTGCGTTCACGATGCTGCTGTTCTCGGCGGCATTGGAGGCTGTCCCGAAGGTGCTGTATGACGCGGCAGCCGTTGATGGCGCGAACGCCTGGCAGAAATTCACCCGCATCACCCTGCCGTTGATCCGCTACACCATTCTGCTCGATTTCATCTTGATTACGATGGGCACCTTCTCCGTGTTTGGGATTGTCTTTGCGATGACGGGCGGCGGCCCCCTCGGTCGGTCAGAAGTGATCGGCGTTTACATTTACCGCGTTGCCTTCGAATACCGCGAAATCGGCTTCGGTTCGGCGGCGTCGGTCGTCATGCTGGTGATCAATCTTGCTCTGGCGCTGGTCTACCTCCGCTTCATTCGCGTGGAATGGTCGGAGGCCCGCTGACATGAGTTCCAGTTGGTGGGCGCGCCATTCCTCGACGTTTGTGTTTTTCGCGATCATCCTGTTTCTGTTCTTCGGCCCAATTTCGTGGCTGCTTCTGGCTTCGATCAACGCCGAGCCGGGTTCGGCGTGGCAGGTGCCGCAGCAAATCACGCTGAATCACTACATCGAGCTGTTTCAGGAAAGCGAGATCGTGCTGTGGCTGCGCAACAGCTTCATCCTCGGCATCGGCACCATGGCGGTGACGATTGTGCTGTCGACGCTGGCAGCCTATCCGTTGTCGCGGGTGCCGTTTCGGGGCAAAAGCGTCTTGATGTACACGCTGCTGCTGGCGCGGGTGCTGCCCATCACCGCTGTGATCATCCCGATCTTCAGTATTTCGGTGCGGTTTGGGCTGGTGAATCGCTTTGAGGGCGCAATCCTCATTCTCTCCGCCATGCAGCTCCCCATTTCACTGTGGATCATGAAGGGCTTCGTCGACTCGATCCCGATTGAGCTTGAAGAATCGGCGTGGCTGGACGGGTGCAACCGGATGCAAGGGTTGATCCGCGTCGTCTTCCCGCTGATGGCACCGGGGGTGGCCGTCACCGGATTGTTTGCGTTTCTGGCGGCCTGGGGCGATTTTCTCATCCCACTGGTGATCCTGCGCTCCCCCACAAACTTCCCGATTGCGATGGGGTTGTATCGCGCGTTTGGCAACCAGGGCAGCGTTGATTTCGGCTTTTTGACAGCGCTCGCGGTCATTTACAGCCTACCGTCGATCTTCCTGTATCTCGTGGCGCGGCAGTGGCTCGTCAAAGGGATGACCGCCGGCAGCGTCAAGATGTGAGCAGCGCAATGGCCCTGTACGACTCGATCATCCCGTGTTTTGGTTCGCGTTTCACCGTCGTGATGATGCCGCACGCCCGGCGCTATCGCGTGTTCCCGCTGGGGACATTCCATTACTTCGATTGGCAGAAGACCGAGACTGTCGGCGTCGGCATTGGCACATGCCCGCAGATCGTCAGCAGCGAAACAGCCAGGATCGGGGTTCGGGTCGGCGAGGTCACGCGCATCCTGCCCTTTGATGACGGCGATGTTTTCCCAGCGGAGTTTTTCTCTGCAATGGAACAAACCATCACGCCACTGCAAACCAGCATCCACACCACCGATTCTGACCTGCCTGTACGCGCGGCGTTCCGGTTTCGGTCGCTGTTCTACCCGCAGAGTTTCGCGTTTAGCTGCGCGCCGGGGTACGTCCTGGATGTCGAGGTCACCAACCCCACCGCGCAACCTGTCGAGGCTGAGATCTTTTTCAGCCTGCCGCTCGCTAACGCTGAATTGCGCGACGATGCTGTCCATTCGCGCACGGCAATCACGTTCCCAGATGGAGTCGACCACACAGGCATCGACGGGCTGACTTTCGAGCAAATCATGGCAGTAGACGGCGGCCACGCGAGCATGACGGACAGTCAGCCGGAGTTGCGGGCGTCGATCCATCTACAACCGGGCAAAACGCAGATCGTCCGGTTTTATCATGTCGGTTACATCGCCCAGCCAACGCTTAATCAGCAGGGGAATCTGCTGCGGTTTGGCTACACAACACTGTGGGACGATGCGCAGGCTGTGCTGGAATGGATGCGATCAAACCGGGATCAGATCGAACGCAAGGCCGATTTGTTTGAATCGACCGTCCTGCAAGCGACTGTCCCACCGGAACTCAAGTTGCTGTTGTCATCCGCGTTTAAAGGCTTGGCAAGCAATGCGTGGTGGGCGGAGTCTGGTTGGTTCTCCGTGATGGAAATCGGCGCGTATCACGCCACGCTGGATGTCGATTTTCAACTCGCGCTGTTTTTCTTTCAATACTGGCCCCAACTTGTGGGGCGGATGTTAGATCAATGGGCGGCGTATTATCGCCCCGGCAGCGGCTACATGGCCCACGATGTCGGTCAACATCTGGAAGCACTGGGCAACCGCTACGGCGGCCCGCACAGTGCGATGAAGGTTGAGGAGAACTGTAACTACCTGATCCTGCTGCATCACTATTGGCGAGCGACGGGTGATGCGCGCATCCTCGCCGATAAGCATCGACTTATCACTGAGTTGGTCGATTTTCTCATGGCGGCGGACACAACTGGGAGCGGTCTGCCGAATCGCGACGCGGATAACACCAACGATTGGGGCAGCGGCCTGATCACTACGTCGGAAGAACAATCGTATCATGGGGTGCGGTTGGTGGCCGCTTACGCAGCCGTCGCGCAAATCGCCGAACACTTTGGCGATCCCGCCCTGAAAGAGCGCTGCCAACAGCAAACCGATCTGATTGTGCGGACGTTGAACTCGGCGTGGCTGGGCGATCACTACCCAATTTCACTGGCTGATTCGGCCTCGTACCACCACTATTCGATGTGGACGACACACGGCTTGCTCTATGCCTTGCGCGGCGGCCTGGCACTCCCGCTTGATATGGGCAAGTTGCGTACAGATCTCATCGCTAGCACTCAACGCACGATGCGCGAGCATGGCTGTGCTCACAGCACAGTGGATGTGCGCGGCTGGCTGACGCAAAATCTGTGGCGTGACTGCATCACAGCGTACCTAGGCGTCGATCTGTTGAGCAATCTGCGGCGCTACCTGGGGCATGGCGAGTATGTCAGCTATGAGGATACGACCATCCTGGAAGTCGCCAACGAATTGATGGTCGTTCCCGGTGCCATTGCCGCACATACCCACGCCGGGGAAATTCACGACTTCCCGATGGTTGACGGGCATCCGCGCCCGGCCTGCGGATTTGGGCTGCTCTACGCGCTGGGCGGTGTCCAATTCGATGGCATCGCCGGGCGGCTGCACTTTTGCCCTGCAAGTTTTCCGCTGCGGATCGCCCTCACCCATCTCGCGGATTGGTCACAGGGTGTCGTCCCCTGGGCGACGTTCACACGCTCGATCCCGAATCAGGATCAAGGGGCGCAGCCGCAAGCGG
>JAADYY010000387.1 GCA_010092805.1 Chloroflexota bacterium
GATGACACTGGAATCCATCCAGGCTGTGAGCACGGCCATCCAAAGTGCAACGTTCACCGACAGCGCCGCCGACGCGCTGGTCACATGGCTGGGCCAGCATACCGGCCCGGCGGTGATCGGGCTGCGCCAGTCCGGCGGCTTTCGCGTCGAGTTGATCGCCACGCCGGAGGCAGCACCCGCCCCAGCAGTGATCGCGTGGCTCAACGACACCGCCAACTGGGCGCAGGTGAAATCGCCGCGCCGCGTCGTCGCGGATGAGCCTGATGCCCCCGGCCCTGGCCTCATGGTGCCCTTGCAACAAAACCAGGTGTTCTATGGGGTGCTGTGGTCGGCGGGCGGCGCGGAGCACGACGCGACGGTTACGCTGCTGGCGTATTTGTTGGCGGAGCGACTGCACCAGTTGGAAACCGACACCGTGCAGAACGCGACGATGGCGGTGCTCAACGAGATCAGCCACATGCTCAGCTACAACCTCGATGTGGAAGCGATGTGGGAGGCGCTGCACGAGCACATCAACCTGCTGTTCGACACCAGTTCGTTTTTCGTCGGCCTGTATGATCGCGATCTGGATCAACTGAGTTTGCCGCTCGTGTCGGAAGATGGGCTGCGCGTAGACGCCGAGCCGCTGCCGTTGTGCGGCATCAGCCGGGCCGTGATCATACATCGCGCCGAGGTCTATTTTCAGGATCTCCAGACAGAAGCCCAGCGGCTGGCAAGCATGAATGTCCAGACCGACGAACGCGAGCCGGGCACCTGGGCGCGGGCGTGGATAGGTGTGCCGCTGCGCAGCCGCCAAAACGATGTGATTGGGTTGATCAGCTTGCAGAACATGGCCCCCGGCATCTACACCGATCAGGACTTGCTGCTGCTGATGGCAATTGCCGCGCAAATGTCGCTGGCGCTCGATAACCTGCGGCTGCATGATATGGAACAGGAACGCCGCACGGTCACACGCGGCATGATGGAGATCAACCAACTGCTGAGCAAAAACGTCCGTTACGAGGATGTGCTCGACGGCATCATGGAGCAGTTGGGGGTTGTCCTGCAGTGCGACAGCATCAGCATCATGCTGCCGGCGGCGGGCGGCAAAGACGGCACCCACTTGATCTTAGCCGCTACCCACGACCCGGAACTGTTCGCTTTGGGCAGCGAATTCCGGTTCACAGATCGCAGTTCGATGGTCTGGTCGTATATCGCGCAGCAGCCGATCATTCTGGACGCACAGTGGACGGAGCTGAGCGAAGCGCTCAACGCCACGCAGATTCAGTCGTGGTTGTTGGTGCCGATGGTGGTGCAGCAGCGTGTGATCGGGATCATCGTGCTGGGCAAGGTGACCGCGCCCCCCTACACCGAAAAGGACGCCAGCAACGCCTTCACGCTGGCGCGCCCGGCAGCCATCGCCATTGAGCACGCCCTGCTCGAAGCGCAGTCCGAAGCCAACCTGCGTACGTTGGAACTGCGCGCTCGCCGTCTGGCATCGATGGGCCGCATCACCAGCGTGATCACCTCGACGCTGGATCAAGATGAGGTGCTGAGCACCGCCGCCGGGCTGCTGGCCGAACAGTTCGCCATCGATCACTGCGGCATCGTCATGCTGGATGAAAACGCCGCGCTCGAAGACCCGCTCAACGCGCTGCTGGTCGCCGAATACCCACGCCGGGGCAACGTTGGCCAGCGCCTCACCTTCGCCAGCGATCATCTGGTGCTGCAAATGATCCAGTACGGGACGCCGATGTTGGGCGAAGACATGGACGATTTCAGCACCGACGAGGCGACCCGCCGCCTGTTCCAGCAAATTGGGATGCGCTCCACGATGATCGCGCCGCTGGTGGCGCTCGACCGTGTGATCGGCAGCATCTACCTCAATATGATCGCGCGGCACCGCACCTTCACCAACGAAGAACGCGAGACGATCATGACGATTGCCGGGCAATTGGCGATGGCTGTCAGCAACGCCAAGCTGTACGAACAAGCCATCGCCGCCAACCGTTTGCGCAGCGAATTTCTGGCCAACATCAGCCACGAACTGCGCACACCGCTGAATGCGATCATCGGCTACACCGATATGCTGCTGGATGGCTTCTACGGCGAACTCAACGCACAGCAGCTCGACCGGATGCAGCGCGTCAGCGACAGCGGCAAACATCTGCTCGAACTGATCAACGATGTGCTTGATCTGTCCAAAATCGAGGCCGGGCAGGTGACGCTGGAACTGGAATCTATCGCGCTGCTGCCGATGATGGATGACATTTGCAACCAGATCGCTGGGCGGGCGTCTGAGCAGGGCTTGAGCCTGTCCATGCAAACCCCGCCGGAAGCCACCGCCCTCGCTGATCTGCATGTCGAGGCGGATCAACGCTATCTCCAGCAGATTCTGCTGCATCTGCTCGACAATGCCATCAAATTCACCAGCGAGGGCGAGATCACCATCACGCTCACGGAGGTGACGGCGCGTGATGGGGCAACATCGCCGCCGCTCACCGTTCCGGCACGCTACCAGATTGCCAATGGCACCTGGGCCGTCGTGCAGGTGCGCGATACCGGCATCGGCATCGATCCAGATAATTTGGAAGCGATCTTCGAAAGCTTCCGTCAGGGCGACGGCTCGAGTGTGCGCGAATATGGCGGCAGCGGGCTGGGGTTGGCCATTGTGCGCGAGTTGGTCATGATGCATGGTGGCTATATCTGGGCAGAAAGTGTCCCGAACACCGGCAGCACCTTCATCGTGGTGCTGCCCGCTTTCCATGATCGGTCAGGGGAAGC
>JAADYY010000388.1 GCA_010092805.1 Chloroflexota bacterium
CATCTTGGTGGGCAGCGGCGTGATGTTGTTTGGATCGGGGGTGATCTACAGCATCAATCGGTTTGGATCGACGCTGGTCGCCAGCGCGCTGTTTCTGCTACTGCTGCTGGTCGTCCTGGCGTTTAGCGATGTGCCCGAAGAAGTGGCGAATGGGCGTTCGCTTTTCGTCTTCACCATCCCCATCACAATGGCGAGTGTGCTGCTGCGGCCCTGGGCGAGCTTCATTATCGCCGGGTTGGCGGGGGCCATTGTGGCTGGAATCGGGGTGTTTGCGCTCGGCTTTGCCCCAAATATGTCGGCGCTCTTCGGGTTTCTGCTGATTGCGCTAGTTTCCTGGCTGGCAGCGCGCAGCCTGGAGCGTGCGCTGGCCGACTTGCGCACGATCAACCGTGAACTGGATCAGCGTGTGGCCGACCGCACACGCGACCTGGCAGAGGCATTGCAGCAGGTGCAGTCGGAGTCGAGTAAAAACCAGGCGATCTTAGAGAGTATCGCCGATGGGGTGATCGTCTTCGATAACGCAGGTCACGCGATTGTCGCAAACCCCGCAATGCAGTTGCTGACCGGATGGGGGCCAGAAGCCACCATTGGCAAATCGATCACGGAGTTGATGCAAGACACAGTCGCGCCCGATGATCAAGAGATGATCAGGCAATTGCTGCGCGAGCGTCAGGCGACAAGAGCGGGGTTGAAATTCGGGTGGGGCGAAAAGACCCTATCGTTGAGTTTGGCTCCGGTTCAGTCTGACTCCGAGACGCTGGGGTCGGTGGTGGTGCTCCGCGATTTCACACGTGAAGCCGAACTGGATCGGTTGAAAAGCGCGTTTGTGTCGATGACATCACACGAACTCCGCACCCCACTCAACGCGATTCTCGGTTATGCCGACATGCTCAAGGAAGGCGTCTACGAATCGCTCAATGATGACCAGACCGAGACAGTCGAGCGCATTTACGCGAATGGCAAGCGACTGCTGGGGCTGGTCAACAATATTCTTGATCAAGCGCAAATCGAGGCTGGGCGACTGTCGATCAAGATTGCACCCTTCGACCCGCACGACTTCACACACGAACTCAAGATGGTCATGGGCGGTTTGGCGGAACAAAAGGGCCTTTATCTGAAGACGATCATTGACGACAGTGCGCCCCCGCGGCTTTCCGGCGATTACCAACGGTTGCAGCAGATAGCGATTAATTTGGTCGGTAACGCCATCAAATTCACCGATGAAGGTGGCATAACGCTCCGCATCTTCCGCCCCGACCAGGAACAATGGGCCTTGGAGGTTGTCGACACCGGGGCAGGCATCCCTAGCGAGGCATTGGGGTATATCTTTGAGCCATTCCGCCAGGTCGGCGACCCGACGACGCGCCATCGGCAGGGATCCGGGTTGGGGTTGTCGATTGTGAAGCAGCTCGTCAGCCACTTAGGCGGCTATGTGACTGCCACAAGTCAAGTTGGCCGGGGCAGCCGGTTTTTGGTGACGCTGCCGCTGGCCGTAGAAAAGGAGATTGTAATGTGAACGAGTATGGTTTAGCGCTAGTGATCGAAGATGATTACGATGCCGCGTTGATCTTCGCAAAGGCATTGCAGGTCGTCGGTTTTCAAACCGAGGAGATCCACAACGGCAGCCACGCGCTTGCGCGCCTGGCCGAGACCACGCCCAACATGATCATCCTCGATTTGCACCTGCCAGAAGTCAACGGCATGAGCATCATTCAGTCGATTCGCAGCGACGAACGCCTCGCAGACATCCTGGTTATCATTGCCAGCGCCGACCCGCGTATGGCTGATCTGGTTCAGCAGGAAGCTGACCTCGTGCTGATCAAGCCGACGACCTTCAGCCAGGTGCGCGATCTGGCGCGCCGCTTGGTGGAGATCCGCGCCAAGAAAAAGGAAAATGATCTCAAGCAATCGAGCGATTTGGAGTCATGATCTCGATTAGATGCGAAGCGCCATCGGAGTCCTGGCTAATGCGCACTGCGCAACGTGCGGATGCGTTCCAAGACTTCGGTGGTCATCTGCGCGATTGATGCATAATCGCCCGCATCAACCCATGAGCGGCGCACGAGCCGGCTGCCCATCCCCACGCAAGCGACCCCCGCATCGAACCACGCCCGCAGATTATCCTCATCTGGGCTGACGCCGCCAGTCGGCATGATCCGTGCCCAGGGGCGCGGCCCGTGAATATCTCTAACAAAATCGGGGCCACCCGCTGCCCCACCGGGGAACAGCTTGACGATCTCGACGCCCCATTCCTCGGCGGTCGCAATTTCGTTGAGGCTGCCGCAACCCGGCAGATACGCGACTTTGCGGCGGTTGCACACACGCGCCGTCGCTTCATCGAAGGTGGGGCCGACAATAAAGTTCGCGCCGTGCGCCAAATACAGGGCCGCCGTTGGCGCGTCGTCAATTGATCCCGCGCCGATGATCAGATCTGGGCAGATAGTCCGCCCCTGCTTGACCAGCGCGCTGAACACCTCGATAGCGAAATCCCCGCGATTCGTAAATTCCAGTAAGTGGCCGCCCCCCTGCTCAATGGCACTGGCGATCTGCTGGGCAGTGCCCACATCGTTGTGATAAAACAGCGGCACCATCCCCTCAGCGATCATCGTGTTCAGCACCGTCAACCGATCAAAGCGCGCCATAATGAACCCCCTCATGTATGCAGGCTGCTTTTGCTTGCGGCGAACTATAGCGCGCCGACGGCGATCCCAAAAGGCATGGAATGGATTGGGCGCAGCCGCGATCCATGCTTGCCGCATCGCAGCAGCGGAGTCACAATGGCTTAATTGGACGAAGCAAACACGTGAATTCAATAGAGTCACATCAACCTGCGCAGGGGCATACATGGCGATCAAAGCATTTATCTTTGACCTCGATGGAGTGATCACCGATACAGTCGAGTATCATTTTCTCTCGTGGAAACGTGTCACCGACGAAGAAGGTATCCCCTTTACCCGCGAAGAGAATGAACACCTGCGCGGCTTGTCGCGCCGTGAAGCGCTCAACCGAATTCTGAAAGGTCGCCCCGTCGACGAGACCGTCGCGCAGCAATGGATGACGCGCAAAAATGACTACTATCTCGCCTATGTGGAGCGCTTCACATCAGCAGATCGCTTGCCGGGGGTGACAGAAACGCTGGAAACCGCCCGCGACGCGGGGCTGCGGTTAGCGGTCGCCTCGTCCAGCATGAACGCCCGCCTTGTGCTGGAGAAGCTGGACCTGTTGGAGATGTTCGCCGTCGTTGGGGACGCCTATTCAGTCGCAAATACGAAACCAGCCCCGGATGTGTTCATCTGGGCGGCGGGAGGCTTGAACGTCAGTGTGGCGGAAGCCGTCGTCTTCGAGGACGCCGAAGCGGGTGTTGAGGCGGCGCTGGCCGCGGGGTGCTGGACAGTGGGGTTGGGCAACGCCGGCGTTCAGCGGGCGCACCGTGTTTATGCGGGTTTGCACGAGGTGCAGGTCAGCGAGATTCTCAGCCAATTTGCCACGCCACAACTCACCCACGAGTAATTCCGCCTCACTGCGAGCAGCACGAGCGGAAAACTGAAATTTGTGTGAAAAATCCGCCACAAGTATATAGTATTTTGCGAATCAACCGGAGAATTAACCTATATTACGAATGACCGGTTGTTTACGTCAGGCGCTACCCCAGCCATGGACTTCTAACATCATCTTGGTTTGAAGCGTGATTTGCGCGCTCAGCACACCAACATCAGAAAAATCAGACGGGGCTAAGAATTAATGGAAGCACATTTAAGCGGTAGTCGCTTGCGGCCACATCGGTGGCCGCTCTATGTTCTGCTTATGCTTGGGATATTGCTCTTGTCGAACCCTACATCAGCCAGCCCATCAGCATCGGCGCAGCACCAGCCGACGCCAATCACCGCCAACGTCGCCGAGATCCGCACAGCCTGGATTGACTGGCGCGATAACCACATCACCGCGCGCGACGCTGGGCCAGCGCCCCGGCTGCGGGTGCTGGGCGGCGTGGACATCGACAGCACCACCTCAGAGGGCCAAGCATACGGCATTTTGTTCGCGTCGCTGTTTGATGAGCAAGCGCTGCTCGACAACCTATGGATTTTTGCCAACGATCACCTGACGACACGCGGGTTGATGCACTGGCATGTCGGCGGCTACGGCGTATTTCTCAACCGTGGGGCGGCGACCGACGCCGACGTTGATATGGCCCTGGGGATGCTCAATGCGTGCCAGCAAGTGAGCGCCGGGCTGTGGCCGCCGAGCACCAACGGGCTGGATTACTGCGCCATTGCCACCGATTTGATCAACGCGATCTGGGAGCACGAAGTCGACAAGCCGGGGCGTGAGCCACGCGGCGGGCTGAATACCAACGCCGGCTACGAACTGCTGCCCGGCGATCAATGGGATTTGGAACGCGACTTCCCAGACGGAATCGTGAATCTGTCGTATTTTTCGCCCGGCTACTTCCGCCTGTTCGCCGCGTTCACGGACAATCCCGGTTGGTTGGATGTCATCGCGCGCGGTTACGCGATCGCGCAGCAGGCGCAAAGCATCCCCGGCAACTGTTCGCGGTTGGTACCCAACTGGAATACCTATGCAGGCCGTGTGCAGACGGTGCCCTGGCACGGTGAGACCTCCGCGTATTGGGGTTGGGATGCAGCCCGCTTTGCCTGGCGGGTCGCGGTGGATCGCTACTGGTTCGATGCGCCGGAGTCGCGCCAAATGCTAAACGACATCGGTGGGTTCTTCAGCAGTGTCGGCATAGGCAGCGTGAGAACCGAGTATCGCCTGGATGGCCGCTTCGTGCAGGATTTCCGCACAGCGTTCTTCACAGCCAACGCTGCCAGCGCCATCTGGGCCGCGCCGAACCCCACCGCCGTGCGCTGCGGTCAGGCGGGCGGCATTCTGCGGAGCACACCGCAGCAAGCCTATAACCAGGTCGTTGCCACCATTGAGCCGAACGCGCCGAGTAACGCGACGTACTACAACAACGCTTGGCGTCTGTTCGCGTTGCTGCTGATGTCTGGCAACTTCCCGAACCTGATGACGCTTGACGGCGGCACGACAGTCGCTGCCGTGCCGCCTGTACCACCGCTCCCGACAGATCGCCCGACCCCAACACTGATCCCAACGCGCCAGCCGACGACTGTACCGCCGACGAATCTGCCAACGCAGCCGCAGCCAACCGCCCTACCGAGCGCTATAGTCCCCCTCCCGACATCGACACCCATCACATCCGCGCAAACGGCGCTGCGGGTGCAGTACTACCCCAACGACGCGACGGCCATCAGCGACAATCACGTTAGGCCGTTCATTCGCATCCACAACGACGGCCCGGATCGTGTGCCGCTGAGCGAGCTGACGCTGCGCTATTATGTCTCCATCTTCGACAATCAGCCGTTGGTGTTCACATGCGATTACGCCGAGATAGGCTGCGGCAATCTCACGGGGCAGTTCGTAGCGGTGAATCCGCCGGTTGCCGGTGCGACAGACTACGTCGAGATTGGCTTTTCAGGGGGCGCGGGCTTCGTGCTGCCGGGTGATGACAGTGGCCAGATGCAGCTCCGAATTCATAAAGCCAACTGGGCTGCATTTGACGAGTTGAATGATTATTCGTTCACGCCGCGCTTCGCCGAGTTCACCGATTGGCCGAACATCACGCTGTACCGGAATGGGGTGCTGGTCTGGGGCATAGAGCCGTAAGCCTACCTGAATGGCTTGCCGCCATCGCGGCGCAGCATTGGTAGTACAATCATCCATAGGCGCAGCGATTGTGCTGCGCCGCTGCACGCAAGCAAAGGACTATGTATGCGGCGACCACACCTCGTTGTCCTCTCAATCGTGCTGACGGCGCTGGTCGTCAGCACAGCGTTTCCACAAGCGGCCTCCGCCGCCACATTTACCGTGACCACAACCGCCGACAGCGGTGTAGGTAGCCTACGGCAGGCCATCCTCGACGCGAACGGTGCGCCCGGCACCGACACCATCGCGTTCAACATCCCCGGCACTGGCCCGCAAACGATTGCCCCACTCTCAGCCCTGCCCGCGATCAGCGAGGCGTTGATCATCGATGGGTGGAGTCAGCCAGGTTGGAACGGCATCCCTCTGATCGAACTGAGTGGAGTCAACGCACCCACTACTGCCGACGGCCTCACCCTCACAGCCGGGCCAGCCACCGTGCGCGGCCTGACGATCAACCGCTTCAATGTCGGGATTCAGATCAACAGCGATGCGAACATCATCATCGGCTGCTACATCGGCACTGATGTAACTGGCGCGATTGCCCTTGCCAACCGTGATGGCGGGATCATCGTCGAAGGCGCACGCGACAACGTGATCGGCGGGCCAAGCACAAACGACCGCAACTTAATTTCGGGCAATCTCAACGCCGGGGTGATCGTTCAGGGTGATGAAACCGCGACCAACAACCAAATCCTCGGCAACTTCATCGGTACCGACGTGAGCGGCAACAACCCGCTGGGCAACGCGACGGGTGTACGCCTCGCAGGGACGCCCACCGCCGCCGTTGGCGCGCCTGCCAACCTCGTGATCGCCAACCTGATCGCGGGCAATGGCTTCGCAGGTGTCGAGGTCGCGTTCAACGCGACAGGCTCACAGATTCGCGGCAACTTGATCGGCACAGATGTGGCGGGCGGCTTCGCGTTGGGCAACATGGTCGGAATTTTCATCAATGGGAACAACACGATCATCGGCGGGACGACGCCCGCTGACCGCAATCTGATCGCTGGGAACAGCCGCGCCGGGGTCGAATTCTCGAACCTGTTCAACGATCAATCTGGCGCGAATCAGGTGTTGGGCAATTTCATTGGCACCAACGCCGACGGGAACGGCTCGATTGGCAACACCACCGGGATCATCATCGGCGCATCGAACAATGTGATCGGCGGGACAACACTTGCTGAACGCAACCTGATCGCTGGCAACGGCGGCGCGGGGATCGCGATCCCTGCCGATGGCAGCCCAACAGGTAACCAGATCCTCGGCAACTGGATCGGTACCGATGCCAACGGGACGTTTGCCATCGGCAACCAGCCTGGCATCTTGATCGAGGCGGCGGGCAACACCGTTGGCGGATCGGACACCGGCGCAGGCAACCTGATCTCCGGGAACAGCGCCGCCGGGATCGTCATCAGCGGCAGCAGCGCCACGAACAACAGCATCATCGGCAATCGGATTGGCACGCTCCCGGATGGGATGCTGGCCCTGGGGAATTTCGACGGCGTGCGCATCAGCGGTGCCGCGAACAATACCATCGGGGTGGGCAATCTGATCTCCGGCAACGAAGCGGCGGGCATTTCGATCAATGGGGACGGGGCGACGGGCAACCAGATCATCGGCAACTTGATCGGCGTCAACACGCCGGGCACCGATGCGGTCGGCAACAATGACGGCGTGATCATCGCCTCGACAGGCAATACCCTCGGCGGGCTGACCGTCGATCTCCGCAACGTGATCAGCGGGAACACCGACAATGGGGTGCTGCTCACGGGCGACGGGAACACCGTCATTGGCAACCGCATCGGCACCATTGCGGATGGCATGTTGGCGCGTGGCAATGTCAATGGTGTGCTGATTGCGGGCAGCGCCAATACCCTCGGCGGGGGTGAATCGGGCGCGGGCAATCTGATCTCTGGGAACAGCGGCGTTGGCGTGCGCATCAGTGGCGACAACAATCAGGTGCTCGGCAATCTGATTGGCGCGGAGCTGACAGGCACCTTCGCGCTTGGCAACGCGGTCGGCGTGTTGATCGAAGGGGCGGCAGATAACCAGATCGGCGGGACGACGGTCAACGCACGCAACGTGATCTCTGGCAATGAAGGCGCGGGGGTGTTTATCACCGGGAGCGGCGCGATTGACAACCGGGTGCAGGGTAATTTCATCGGCACGCGCGCCACCGGCTTGATCGCTTTGGGCAATGACACGGGCGTGTTTCTGGATGCACCCAACAATCTGATCGGCGGCACAGAGCCGGGCGCGCGGAACATCATCGCCGGGAATACGGGCGCGGGCATCGATATTGCGGTGGGCGAAAACGCGATCCTGGGCAACACCATCGGCCTGACCGTGAACGGTGACGCGGCTTCAGGCAATATTTTGGGGATCGCCGTCAACAGCGCTGACAACATCATCGGCGCGCCCGGTGCGGGCAATGTGATCTCCGGCAATGACGGCCCTGGGATGACCATCGCCGGGGATGACAATCTGGTCGCAGCGAATTTCATCGGCACCGACGCCACCGGCCTGATCGCATTCGGCAATGTCACCGGGATGATCGTCAACGGCGACGGCAACATCATCGGCGCAGGCAATCTCGTCTCCGGCAACGGGCAGAGCGGCATTGTGCTCGACGGCGACAGCAATCAAGTGCGCGGCGCTGTGATTGGCACGCTGGTTGATGGTTCCTTCGGGTTGGGCAACGGGCTTGATGGGATCGCCATCGCTGGATCGAACAACATCATCGGCGGGGCCACTGCTGCCGACCGCAACCTGATCGCCGCGAATCAGCGTTTCGGCGTGCATATCAGCGGCAGCAGCAATCAGGTACTGGGCAGCTACATCGGCACCGACGCCACCGGCCTGACCGCGCTGAGCAACAGCAGCGGTGTGTTCATCACCGGGGCGAACAACTTCATTGGTGGGACGCAAGCCGGAGCCGGCAACCTGATCGCCGGGAATCTATCCACCGGGGTCTCGTTGGTGGCAGCAGGCGCGACGGGGAACCAAATCCTGGGCAATCGCATCGGCGCAGACTCGACGGGAGCAGCGCCGCTCCCCAACGAGACGGGCATCCTCATCGACTCGGCACCGGGCAACCTGATCGGTGCCGGCAACCTGATCGTCGCAAATACGGCGACCGGGATCACCATCGCGGGGACAAACGCAACGGGCAACCAGGTCAGCGGCAGCGACATCGGCAGCCCCCTCACCGCGATGGGCAACACCATCGGCGTGTTCATCAGCGAAGCCGCACAGACCCAGATCGGTGGGATGCAGAGCGGGGACGGCAACCAGATTCGCGGCAACAATCTCTCCGGGATTGTGGTATTTGGGGTGGGCGCACGCCGGAGCGCGATCCTCGGCAACACAATCGATGGCAACGGCGCGCTCGGCATCGATCTGGGCTGGAATGGGGTCTCGCCCAATGATGCGGGTGACACCGATGCAGGTGCCAACGACGGCCAGAATTACCCCGTGCTCGCAGCAGCAGACGTCAGCGGCGGCCAAATGCAAATCAGTGGTGTGCTCAACAGCCTGCCGAACGGCCAGTATCGGCTGGAGTTTTTCGCCAACACTGCCTGTGATCTCAGCGGGCACGGTGAAGGCCGTGCGTTTCTGGGCGCGTCCACCGTGACAACCAACGCGGCGGGCAGCGTCAATTTTTCGTTGAGTGTGGCCGCCCCTGCAATACCTGCCGCGATCACGGCGACTGCGACCGATGCAGTCGGCAATACATCGGAATTTTCCGCTTGCATCAATGCCCAGATCGTCGCGCCGACACCGACCGCAACGCCCCCACCAGCGAGCAGCACACCGGATCGCATCGGAATCTACAACCCGGCAAACGCGCTGTGGCTGCTGCGCGACAGTTTGACCAGCGGCGGCGCGGATCGTTCGCTCCTGTTCGGCGGGATCAGCGGCGGGCTGCCTTTGGCGGGCGATTGGAACGGCGATGGCGTCGCTACACCCGGCTTGTATGTCCCGGCCACGGCGTTCTGGTTTATGCGCAACAGCAACACATCAGGTGAAGGCGAGATCTTCCTGGTGTACGGCGGGATTCCCGGTGCGCCGCCCGTCGTAGGGTATTGGGGGGTGCCGGGGATGAATGCTGCATCGCTGGCCGCGACTCCCCCACCGTTGATGGTTCCAGCGCAGTCACCCCCAACG
>JAADYY010000389.1 GCA_010092805.1 Chloroflexota bacterium
ACCCCGAAGTGCCTATCCATTCGCCCGTAACGTAGCCCCGAAGGGCTGAGGCTGGTCAACGTGTGCTCACGATTTCTCGCAAGCCACCCGCTTCAGCGGGTGGTCGTTGACGGTGTCTCAACTCCGAGATCAAATATCAATATCGACGATTCGCTGGATGACGGCAAACCCGATCCCGATTAGTGCGAGACCGCAGCCGAGCATCGGCCAGCCGCACGCCTGGTTTTCGAACAGATTACCCATGTAATCCGGGTTCAACCCGTACAGAAACAGCGCCAGAATGATGGGCAGGAAGCTAATCAGGTACGCAGTGATGCGCCCCTGCGCCGTGAGCACGCGAATCTCGCCCTTCAGCTTGATACGCTCACGGATGGTGTGGCTGATGACTTCGAGAATCTCGGCCAGGTTACCACCGACTTCACGCTGAATGTTCACTGCCGTGATCACCAGGTCGAGATCCTCGCTGTCCACACGCTCAAGCATGTGTTCGAGCGCGTCTTCCATATCGATGCCGAGCTGGGTTTCCTGCACCACACGCTGAAATTCAGTGGCGGTGGGGTCGGGGGCGTCGCGGGCAATCGCTTCCATCGACTGCATCACGCTGTAACCCGACCGCAGCGCGTTGACCCACAACCCCAACGTATCTGGGAGCTGCGTCTCAAACTTGATCAGGCGCGACTGCGTGATGCGCGCGACGTAGATGCGCGGCGCGAAAAAGCCGATGAACGCCGAGAGCACGCCCATCACCAACTGCTGCCCGAACAGCACAAAGTAGCCGATGCCAAACCCGGCGAACACCGCGACCACGTGCAGGGCGGCATATTCGGAGACCGTCAGCTTGATGTCGGCTTTGGCCAACTGTTGACGCCACTTCTTGCCGAACGACCGCTCGGAAACCAGGTTGTCAAGCCGCGTTTGGATGGCGCTCGGTTTGCGTTCCCCGCGAGTCTGTTCCTCGGTTTCCTCATCGAGTTGCAGGAACGACCCCTCGCCAGACTCGATATATTGATCAAGGCGCTCCTGGAGAATGTCTTTCTCGCTGCGCACATTGATGATGCCCCAGACGATGATCACGCCAACGATCAGCACCGCCGCGCCGATGACAATGATTTCGATTCCCATAACGCTGTAGACTCCGACAAACTTGTGTTTGTGTGTATGCTGCGGCGTGCCGGGAACTGTACCCAGCGGATGCAGTTCCCGGCGCACCGGGTTGCTGATGGTTTAGTACGTCTTGCCGACACCAAAGACCGACGGCGGCAGGTAGATGCCAGCGGCTTCGATGCGGTCGGTGAATTTGGGGCGGATGCCCGTCGGGCGGATGCGGCCCACGATCTTGCCGCCTTCTACACCCGTCTGCTCAAACTCGAAGATGTCGGACATGGTGATCATGTCACCTTCCATGCCCTGAATTTCGGTGATCTTGACGACCTTACGCGAGCCATCGCGCAGACGTTCCTGATGGCACACCAGGTCAACCGCGCTGGCGATCTGCTCACGAATCGCGCGCACCGGCAAATCCATACCCGCCATCAGGCACATCACCTCAAGGCGCGAAATCGTATCGCGCGGGCTGTTGGAGTGTGCCGTGGTCAGCGAGCCGTCATGGCCGGTGTTCATGGCCTGGAGCATGTCCAGCGCCTCGCCGCCGCGACACTCACCGACCACAATCCGGTCGGGGCGCATACGCAAGCTGTTGACCACCAAATCCTGAATGCTGACCGCGCCTTTGCCTTCAATGTTGGACGGGCGGGTTTCCAGCGTGACGACATGTTCCTGCCGCAACTGAAGCTCCGCCGCGTTCTCAATCGTCACAATGCGTTCATCGTTGGGGATGAAGCTGGAAAGCACGTTTAGCAGTGTCGTTTTACCCGACCCCGTACCACCCGACACCACCATGTTCAAACGCCCGATCACACACGCGCGCATAAACTCGGTGATCTCTTTGGTCAGCGAACCGAAGCGAATCAGGTCTTCGATGGTCAGCGGTTTCTTGAAGAATTTACGGATAGTGATGGTGGGGCCGACTAGCGCAATCGGGCGAATGACCGCGTTCACACGCGAGCCATCGGGCAGACGCGCATCCACCAGCGGTGAGCTTTCGTCAATACGCCGGCCCAGCGGGGCGACGATGCGGTCGAGGATGCGCATCACATGCGCGTCGTCATCAAAGGTGATGGGCGCGCGAATGATATTCCCTTTGCGCTCCACGAAGATGTTCTTTGGCCCGTTGACCATAATTTCGGTGACGGTCTCGTCGGCCAGCAGCGGTTCCAGCGGGCCGAAGCCCTGAATTTCGGCGACGATCTGCTCGAACAGCCGCTGACGTTCCGAACGCGCCAACACAATTTGTTCTTCGGCCAGGATGGTATTGAACAGTTCCTCAATGACGGTGCGCACTTCGTTCTTGTGCGTCAAATCCATCGAGGGATCGAGTTCGGAGAGCAGGCGATTCTGGATACGCAGCTTGATGTCGCCAAGCTCGTTACTTTTCTTCGGTGTGCCAGCTACTGACCGGTTCTGCGTCCGCATTTGCGACAGGCGCGACGAATCCTCGCCGCCACTGCCGGGCGGCTGCTCACCGCCACCACCTGATCCACCACGCGGCGCGGGCTGCTTCTCGCCACCGGAACCGCCGCTTTTTTCAATACGCTTCAACAACGACATACTGGGTCTCCCCTTTGACTATCAACACTGTCTCAATGTAACGTCTCGACATTGTTTCTACATTACGGTAAGAACCGATCTGGCGTCAATCGGCTCTTTGTACAGTTGCGCTCGGAATTGGTTAGGCTTTGCCCAACCGCAGCCCAATCCCGCTCTTGCGGCGTCCTTCGGCTTTGCTGTCCTGCGCTTCTGGTTGTTCAGCCGTTTCCTGGGTGCTCATGAGTTTGCGATACAGCATATCCGAAAGCTCGACCAAATCGCGGACCGGGGGTTTGGAACGGTCGCGTTGCGCGACGATGGCGGGCACCCCTTTGTTGATCGCGCTCAAAATCACGGCTTCGTTGACCGGAATTTTCGCCTCGACTGGGCGCTTGAGATGCTTTTCGATGATCTCGCTGGGGATCGTCACGCGGCCACGCTGGCGTTCGTCCTCCACACGGTTGAGGACGAAGACCGTTTTGTCCGGCAGGTAGTTCATCCGGTCGAACAGATCGAGCACGAAGCGCGCGTTTTTGATCGAGGCCAGCGTCGGGGTGGCGACCAGCAGCACTTTTGTGGCGATGTCGGTGAGCGCCAGCAGCGTCTCATCGAGGCGGCTGCTGGTATCGACCACGATGAAATCGTAGCTCATGGCGATTTTTTCGATGATGCGCGCCACTGCGGAAGGCTGCGCTTCCACCTCTTCGGCATATTCCGGGCGCTGCGGCCCCAGCAGCACCTTCAGCCCGCTGTCGTGGGTGGCGACAATGCTGTCGAAGAACTCGGTATCCAGGTCTTCGATCTTATCGACCAGATCCAGCAGCGTGGACTGCGATTGCAGCTTGAGGAACACCGCAATATCGCCGAACTGCAAGTCCGCGTCCACCAGCAGCACCTTGATGCCGCGCTTCATCAAGCCGGAAGCCAGATTGGTGGCGATGGTTGTTTTGCCAACGCCGCCCTGTGGGCTGTACACCACGATAACATGCCCGGCGCGGACATCTGGGTCTGTGGAAACGGGTTTCGTCGACGTAGGGCCGACATTAACGGCGTTCACAAGCTGTTGGCGGGTCGATTCCAGGCTCTGGTACACACTGCGGATGGTGCCGTACAGCTCATCTGGGTCAACCGGCTTGCCCAGGAATTGACGGGCACCCGCCTGCATCGCTTTGCGCAAATAATCCTGGTCGGTTTGTACAGACATCATGATCACACCAGCAGGCACCGCCTTGGTGATCTCGCTGGTGGCCTGGATACCGTCCATATCCGGCATATTGATGTCCATGATGATGATGTCGGGGCGGTGTTCCAGCGCCACACGCACCGCTTCGCGGCCTGTGCCGACAGCATCAATGACCTTGAATTCTTGCTCCTCAAACGCAAGCAGCTTCTTGATGTTTTCGCGTGTATCTTGAATATCGTCGACGATCAAAATAGTGATTGGGTCAGACATGCTTCTGCTCCGCAAGGTAGCCCGCCGCCAACGGCGGGGGTAACGCGCGACGTGATGTGCTCAAACTGCCGCGTTTTCGGTCACATGGTAGGGTTGGTGCGGGCGCGGTGCCCGCACCGGCTTACTGGGTGTTCTCGCCCAGGGAGATCTCTTCCCCAACGACGATCTGCCGGATGCTGCGGATCGCAGGTTCGATACTGAAATCGCGCCTGCCGGGCACATCGATGCCGTATTCGTTCATGACGTAATCCAGCGTCACCTGGTTGGTGGCGACTCGCGATGTATCGGTGGCTGAGCGCAGCGCCAGGGTCACCGGGATGCGTGCCTCGATCATCCAGGAAATGATCACAGCGTCCTGCGGGGTGACCCCCAGCGTGATGATGTCCGGGCGCGGCGGCGTTGGCGTGGGTGGCGGCGGGGTGCCTTCATCTTCTTCCTCTTCCACAGGCAAGGGCGTTGGCGTGGGCGGCACACCAATGAACCGGCCATTGGGCGGGAAATTGCCGACATGCACCACAAACGCATCCTGAATGGTGCGCTGTGTCACCAATCGCGGACGTGCGCGCTCCGAAGGTTCGAGGAATACCGTACCCAACGGCGGCGGCAGATTATCCGGTCGCCCGGAAATGCTTTCCCCAGTGAAGACCAATTGGCCCGTTTCAGGGTCTGGCCTCAGAAGCGCAATTTGGTTGGGCAGCAGCGACTGGAACTCTTCGTCAATGTCGACGTAAAGTAAGGAGATGATCAAATCGACGCGGTCGCCGTCTTGCACCGCGTAGGCCACACTCGTCAACCTGTTGATGGGCAGGGACACAGCCACCAGGTTGCTGGGCAGAATGGCAGCGGCATCCGAACCAACGCGCGCCAGGTTCGTCAAGTCGTCCACGATCATGTTGGACAGAATCGGCTGCTCACGGAAGATGTCCGTGCGCGCCACGCGACCGATCACGTCTTCCACATCGGTAATGACGTTCACCGGTGCGGAGGCTTCTGGGAAGGGGGCAACCACCACCGCATCCGGCGGGATGCGGAACCCGCGCGGCAGCTCCTGCACTGCGACCACCAACTCAATGAATTGGATGGGGGTTGGTGACGGCGGAAGGGTAACCTCTGGCGCGGGTGTCACCTGCGCGACACCAGGGTCAGCAGCCGGCGGCGGGGCGCTTGGTTGGAGCTGCGGCAGCAACACAAGCACAACGACAGCCACCAAGATTACGGCGATCAAGAGGATGAGAACGAGGCGGATACCACGCATATAAACTCTCCGTGAAACAAAATGCCGTCAAACAAAATAGATAATCAGGTTGAGCGCGGCCCAATTGGGCTAGGCCACAGACACACCGATGGGTAATTAAGCTGGTGCCGGATCATTATGCAACTTTCAGTGTAGTACAAGACTGGTGCTGCGCAAACGGGTAGAACGTCCTGTTGGCGTCATGATCCGGTTGGGAACCTGTACGAATTTCAGCCAATCTCAATCATCGGCGGGCAATTCCAGATTGATTTTGGTGCCGTTTTCGTCACTGAAGACGCTCACCGACCCCCCAACCAGTTCGAATTTTTCACGCTGGGTCATGACGATCTGCGCGCGCGGGTCTTGCAGCGGCTCGTCACCGCCCGCCAACGTGCTGGCGTCGAAGCCGCGCCCGTTGTCCTCGACCGCGATCTTGATGATGTCGCCAGAAATATCGAGCCGGATGTACAACTCGCTGGCGTTGGCGTAATCGCGGGCTTGCCCGATCAGCTCGTTAATGCCGCGAAAGATCGTGACCTCGCGGTGTGAGGGCAAGCGACGCTCCTCACCGAACACGTCCAACTGCACCTCAATGTCATTTTTCTCGCGGAACGAGTCGACATAACGGCGCACCGTTGGCACCACACCCAGATCGTCGAGCATCATGGGGCGCAGGTCGAAGATGAATTCGCGGACTTTCTGGAAGGTGATGCTGGCGACGGTCTTCAGGTTGTTGAGTTCTTCGGCGGCGCGTGCCGGGTTGCGGTCGAACAGGCGCTGGCAGATTTCCGCCTGAAGGATGAAGTTGGTCAGGGACTGCGCTGGGCCATCATGCATTTGGCGCGCCAGCCGCTGGCGTTCTTCTTCTTGCGCCTGGATGATGCGCACGATGTTGGCCGGGCCTTTGGTGACTTCCCCGCCGTCATCGCCGTCGCTGGTGTCGAGGCTGCTCACGCCTTGCAACGCGCGCAACATGGCCGAAAGCAGTGTTTGTTCTTTTTCGTACTGCTCGCGCAACCCCTGGAATTTTTCCAACTGACCGCGCATGGTCGTTAGGCGGAAGCGGGCGTCGAGGGCTTCATCATACTTCGCGCGGATGTCCTGGCGCGGCACGGTGTCCAGGTTATCCTGGATCGTGCGCAGTTCGGCTGCGATGTCTGCGTTGCGATGCTGCTCACGGTCAACGACGATCTGGGTTTGATCCACCTGCACCTTGATCTCGTTGAGATTATCGCGCACCCGCCGCATTTCCTGCGTGAGCATGTCGATCATCTCTTCTC
>JAADYY010000390.1 GCA_010092805.1 Chloroflexota bacterium
CGTCGAGCGCCAGCGCATTGTTCAGCAAATATTCAAAGCGAATGTGACGATTGCATTCCATGCACGGGTTCGGCGTCACCCCCTGCCGGTGCTGATCGATGAAGTACTGCACCACCGTTTTGCGGAAGACCGCCTTCGTATCCAGCACATAAAACGGAATGCCCAGCTTATCGGCGATGCGGCGCGCGTCGTTCATCTGCTCCGGCGTGCAGCAGCGATTGCTCGTGCAACCGTCAGCCGACTCTTCGGCCCACAGCCGCATCATCATCCCAATGACTTCATACCCGCGCTCGACCAGCAGCGCCGCCGCCACCGAGCTATCGACGCCGCCGCTCATAGCCACAACGACGCGCTTCGTGCTGTTTTCGTTTCCCATTACACCTCTTACGCTACCACTAAACCATTTGTGTTTCGGCCATCACATCATCGCGCGCAGCCGCCGCAGCTTCTCGACGGTCTCCGCCAGCGTCTCAACCGTGTAGTCGATGTCTGCTTCCGTCGTCATGCGTCCAACAGTCAGGCGCAGGCTGCCAATCGCCAGTTCCGGCGGGAAGCCCAACGCCAACAACACACTCGACGGCTCCGGATTGCCCGTCTTGCACGCCGACGCGCTGCTCGCCGCCACGCCTTTGAGATCGAGGTGCATCAAGAGCATGGTGCCCTCCACCTCCTCAAACACAAAGCTGGCATGGGCGGGCAGCCGCTGTTCCGGGTGACCCGTCAGGTGCGCGCCGGAGACTTTGCTCAGCACACCGTCGATCAGTCGGTCGCGCATCGTCTGATAATGCGCTGTGCGCGTCTCCAATTCGTCGTAGGCCAATTCTAGCGCCTTCGCCATCCCCACGATCCCCGGCGTGTTGTGCGTGCCGCCGCGCCGACCGTCTTCGTGGCTGCCGCCGCTCTGGCTCGGCGTCAGGTCGATGCCCTCACGGACGAACAGCGCCCCGACCCCTTTCGGGCCGTAGAATTTGTGTGCCGAGACGCTGAGCATATCGATGCCGAGCGCCTGCACATCCAGCATCAATTGCCCAGCAGCCTGCACCGCGTCAGTGTGAAAAAGCGCGTTGTGCTCGTGTGCCAGCGCCGCCAACTGCGGAATCGGCTCGATGGTGCCGACTTCATTGTTCGCATACATGATGCTGGCAAAGACGGTTTCATTTCGGCAAGCTGCTGCGAATTCTTCGACATCGACCATGCCTGCTCGACTCACCGGGAGCACCGTCCGTTCGAAGCCCATCACGTCGGCAAGCTGGTCAATTGTATTGCCGATGGCACTGTGCTCAATCGGCGTCGTGATCAAGTGATGCCCCAGCCCAAGCTGACGGGCTGTCCAGGCCGCGCCGCGCACCGCCAGATTATCGCTTTCGGTGCCGCCGCTGGTGAAGACGATCTCGGTGGGGTTGCAGTTGAAGATCCGCGCTATGGTCTCGCGTGCATCGTCAATCGCCTGCTCCGCTTTGCGCCCCACACTGTGCGCCGACGAGCCATTGCCGTAAACCTCGCTGAAGTACGGGAGCATCGCCTCGACCACACGCGGATCAGTTGGGGTCGTCGCTGAATGATCGAGATAGACTGTGCGTTGCGCAACCATCGGAGATCCTTTCACACCAAAATCATAATTTCATCGGCGGGATTATCATTATTTTAACCGAACACATCCACCGTGTCATGAGAGACTTTTAGCAGCGGCAGACATCAATGGCTGAAATGTGCAATCTTGTGCAGAGATATGTATCATAGGGCGCGTTGCAAGTGTGCAAGTGCGCGAATGTACAATCTAATCTGCTGATTTCCGCTCACAACATTGGCGCGAGCGGTTTAGTTTAGCCTGTTTGTGCATGACCAGGGAGAAACGAATGTCCGTCATCGAGACGATTCACGCGCGCGAAGTGCTCGACTCGCGCGGCAACCCGACGGTGGAGGTTGATGTCACTCTGAACGATGGTTCCTTCGGGCGCGCCATCGTCCCCAGCGGCGCTTCAACCGGCGAACACGAAGCCCTCGAACTCCGCGACGGCGACAAAAGTCGCTTCGGCGGTAAAGGCGTCACCAAAGCGGTTGATGCCGTGAACGGCCCTATTGCCGAGGCTTTGAGCGGCGTCTACGCGCTCAATCAGGTCGAAATTGACACACAAATGATCGCGCTGGACGGCACGCCGACCAAAAGCAAGCTGGGCGCGAACGCCATTCTCGGCGTCTCGATGGCGGTGGCCCGCGCCGCCGCCGACTACGCTGATCTGCCGCTGTACGCCTATCTCGGCGGTATTCACGGGCACGTACTGCCCGTCCCGATGATGAACATCATGAACGGCGGGAAGCACGCCGCCAACAGCACAGACTTCCAGGAATTCATGATCATGCCAGTGGGCGCAGGGTCGTTCCGCGAGGCGCTGCAATGGGGGGCTGATATCTATCAGACACTCAAAAACGTGCTGCATAAAGGCGGCCACAGCACCAACGTCGGCGATGAAGGCGGCTTCGCGCCCAGCCTCGGCTCGAATCAGGCGGCGCTCGATGTGATCATCGAGGCGATCCAGCAAGCCGGGTACACCCCCGGCGAGCAGGTGCGCATCGCGCTTGACCCGGCCACCTCCGAAATTTACGCCGATGGCAAATACAACCTCGAAATCGAGGGCCGGGTGCTCAGTGGCGAGGAGATGGTCGAATTCTGGGCGGATTGGTGCTCGCGCTACCCGATCATCAGCCTGGAAGATGGCCTCGATGAAAACGACTGGGCCAACTGGTCGAAGCTGGTCGCGGCAATCGGCGACCGCGTGCAGATCGTGGGTGATGACCTGCTGGTGACGAATGTCGAGCGTGTGCAGCGCGCCATCCGCGAGAAGGCGGCCAATTCACTGCTGTTCAAGGTCAACCAGATCGGCTCATTGACGGAAGCTTTGGCTGCCGCGCAGCTCAGCCAACGGCATGGGTGGACGGTGGTCACCAGCCACCGCAGCGGCGAAACCGAAGACACCACCATCGCGGATCTTGCCGTAGCGATGAACGCGGGCCAGATCAAGACCGGCGCGCCCGCCCGCACCGACCGCGTCGCCAAGTATAATCAACTGCTGCGCATCGAAGAAGAACTCGGGAGCGCCGCCCAATACGCGGGCATCCGGGCGTTCACCAACCTGAACTTGGATCTCTAAGTTCTCGTCCGGCCAACGACGCTATCTACGAAAGGGATCGTCTTGATCAATCGAATCGAAGGCAAGCGGACAAAAGTGGTCGCCACTATCGGCCCGACCTCACGCGATCCGGAGGTCTTGCGCGATATGATCCGGTCTGGGATGGATGTCGCGCGGATCAACTTTTCGCACGGCGATCACGAGGCGCACCAGGCCGCTATCGAAACGGTGCGCCGTGTCGCTGCTGAAGAGGGAGCCGTCGTCGCAATCCTCGCCGACATTCAAGGGCCGAAAATCCGTCTTGGCCGGATCGAACATGAACCAATCCCCCTGGCGGTTGGCGATCACATCACGCTGACATTGGACGACGCCAATGGGGACAATAACGTTGTGCAACTGCCGCACCCGGAATTCATCCCCGACATCAAAGCGGGGATGCAGATTCTGCTGGATGACGGGGCGATGGAGTTTGTGGTACGGTCCACCAGCCCCCGCTCGTTGGTTTGTGAAGTCGTGATCGGCGGTGACCTGAAATCACGCAAGGGCGTCAGCGCGCCGAATGCCCGCCTCACGCTTTCCGCGATCACCGACAAAGACCGTACGGATGTCGAATTCGCGCTGCACAATCACGTCGAATACCTTGCGATGTCGTTTGTCCGTTCGGTGGAAGATGTGCGCGAGATGCGCTGGCTCATCCGGCATCTCGGCGGCGACGCCGCGATTATCTCGAAAATCGAGAAACACGAAGCGCTCGAAACCATCGAAGCGATCATCGATGCCAGCGACGGGATCATGTTCGCACGCGGCGATCTCGGCGTGGAGATCCCCGCAGAGGAAGTGCCGTTTCACCAGAAGCGGATCATCCGGCTGTGCAACGACACCGGAAAGCCCGTCATCACCGCGACACAGATGCTGCTCTCGATGGTCGATAACCCACGCCCAACCCGCGCCGAAGCAAGCGATGTGTACAACGCCATCCTCGACGGCACCGACGCAGTCATGCTCAGCAACGAGACAGCGACTGGCGCGTTCCCGGCCCGTGCGGTCGAGACGATGGTCAACATTGCCTCTATTGCAGAGCAGAATATTCTGCTGCCGAAACATGCGTCGGGCCGCATGATCGAAACCGGGCCGCTGGAGGGGCGTGAAGCCATCTCCGACGCTATCAGCCAGGCCACCTGCCAGATTGCCGACACGCTCCACAGCAGAGCGATTGTCACCTCAACGATCTCTGGCTACACAGCGCGCCAAGTGGCAAAAGAACGCCCGAAAACGCCGATCATCTGTGTAACACCGAACGAAGTCACGTATCGGCGGATGGCGCTGGTGTGGGGCGTGACCGCGCTGCATGTGCCCACGTTCAATTCAATTGACGAGATGATCGCAACGGTCGTCAGTGCGGCGCAGCAAGCCGAATTCGTCGCGCATGGCGACAGCCTCGTGATCATCGCGGGTGTGCCGTTCGGCGTGGGCGGGCAAACCAACTTCCTGAAAGTCCACATCGTCGGCGAATCTGGCGAAGTTTAAGCGCAATCCCGTGCGGGCGAGGCGGGGTTCCCCGCCCGCACAGTCAGCGAGTTTACACATCGTCGTTATCGACGAATTCCAGCCCATCCGAGCGCCGCGCTTGCCCGGCACCGCCGCGCATATCGTAGCTGGCGCTTGCCACCCACTGATCGCTGAGCGACTGCACGTCGGTGTACAGTGCAGCGTTGCGATCACGTGTGTAACTGGTCAATGTGGTCGCGCAGTGCGGGCACAGATCCCACCCCAATTCGAGGATCCGCCCGCAGGTGGGGCAGGGGCGCTTCAGGCGCGTGTGGCAGTGCGGGCACACCTGCCAATCGTCCTGTACGCGCTGCCGGCAACCGGGGCACACCGGCTTCTCCTCGATCTCCTGGAGCAGCGCCTCTTCCTCAAGCGAGCGCTCGTAAGCTTCGGAGAGCGTCTCGCGGGGGCGCAGGAACAGATAAATCAGCAGCCCCGGCACCGTGAGGATTGCCACCATCAACGCCACCGCAATCTGCACCAGATGATCGCGCGAGCGGGCGCGCATGTCCCGGTACGTCCAGAAGATCATCGCCAACCACACGGCGACCAGCACCAGCCCGCCGTAAATCACCAACCCAGATAACAGCCCATCCGCTTCGCCCAGATTGAACTGAAGCATCCGCCAGTTTCTCCATTACGATTTTTGCTAGACGGCGTTAACTATAGCAGCGGGCGGAATCCCGCGCAATTGCGCCCGGCGTTCGCGCCGCCGTCTCAGGGTCATCGCATCAAAATCACCCGTGCGGCTTCCGGGCAATCACCCCCGCGTTCCCCCGCTCCAAAAGCCACCGGCGACCGCGCCTGCGGCGCTAGGCGGGGCGGCGGCACAGCGTCTGGCAAAGTTGCTAGATAAATATATACGCACAAATCGTATTAACCCCTCTCCCCAACATACAAGGGGTGGCGCGCAGCGCCGGGGTGAGGGCGATACCGGGCCACCAACAACCCAAACCGCAGCACAAATTTGATGCAATCGCCCTGGC
>JAADYY010000060.1 GCA_010092805.1 Chloroflexota bacterium
AGCGACATCACTTCACATCTTCCTGCTTGGCTTTCTCACGGATCAGGATTTCAAGAACGGCGGTTTGGCTGACACCTAACTTTTCAGCCAACAGAGCCAGCAAACGCTTGGCTTCTTCAGACAGGGAGTAGCTTGTTTTCTTTTTCATAATACCAGTATATTACCTTATGTAGCGGTATTATGCAAGGGTTAATTCGGCTAAAGCCGAAATCGCCTAACCGCAGCCGTTAAAAAGGTGCGGCTTGCGGCGGGCTAAAGCCCTAACCAGGTCAAATTGCCGCCTGCTCAGTCGCTTTCGGACGGAATGTTGATCATGACCGGCCCGCCCTGTGCGGCAATCTTCGCCAGAATCGCCGTCAGGACTTCGTCCTCTTGCTGCTGCTGATCCAAATAGACCGCATCTGCCCCGCGCTCAGTCGAAGCCACTACTTCACCCCGTTCACACAGTATACGCAACTGCGGTGCGAACTCAAAGATTCCTTTTTCCGCTTCCCAAATGCGGTCGGCGCGAATCCCGCGATTGCGCAGGGCGTGATAGATGCGGTCAACGTAGTAATCATTCCGGCTGTACAGATCGCGGATCTCGTGTGCCGCAACAAAGCGATCCCAGGTGGTGTAGATGAAAGCGACCGGGCGTTTGGTGGGGTTGGTGATGGGCGGCATTTTCTCGGTCAGGGGGCCAAGCGCCACGCGATAATACACCTCGTCGGCGCGCTTGTGATCGGCTTCTTTGGGGAGGAGATCCTTCCTGTAAGCCAATTCCACCCCTGACACTTCAGCGAAGTAGTGGATGGCACCGTTGCGTTCTTTGAAGGCGCGGCTGAGAAAAAACGCCACATACTCGGCATGGAAACCGCGTGGCATCCGCTGCTGCGGCACCCGGTACCAATGATTGTCGCGGGCATGATCCAGATCGCGTTTGCGATTGATCACCCCAACCAATACACGCTCTTCTGGATACATAATTCACTTATATATCGATAAATTTACAGTATTACTAATGATTCTGTGGCCAAAAATTTGGCAGCGTTGAAGCTTGTAGCACTGCTACGAAACCACCTGGCTGGAATTCTGACCGCCGCATTCAGCCCAATGTGGGGTGGCTCAACACGCCCTCGATCTACGCACCCGTCCCCGCGAAACCAGACCGGATGTACAGATCGAAGACGTGATCAGCCCAAACCACCCGCTCACGCCCGCGACTCATCGTGATCGAGCGGCGTCTCCCACCCATCTTCACCCAATGAAAGCACTTGTTCCATAAAGCGCATTTCATTGAACAGCTCGTCGCGCTGGCGGGCCAACTGCCGATACTCCGCCCGCTCCGCCGCCGAGAGCTGATCGCTGTTGCCGTTATGGGCCATCAGCAGACGATCAATCTGCTCGTCGAGCGCTTCATAACGCAGCACCACGTTCCGATAATTCTGTACCTGGCTTAGCATGTCAGCGTCATGCTCGCCCATGAGTGGGTCACTCCTTCTGAATCTCCATTTCATGTTCGTGCGCGGGCACCTGATCATGGTTCAATTTAGCCGCAGAGTGTGTTACGACCACCACCCCACCAGGGAGTTCATCCCGCTGCGATTTCGTGAAGCCGTGCGTATCCGCAACCACATACAGCGGACGCGCGCGGGCTTCGTCGTAGATGCGCGCGACATACTGCCCCAGGAAGAACAGGAAGAACAACTGGAACGCGCTCAGCAGCAGCAGCAGCACAATCGTCGTCGCCTGCCCGCCGAAGAAGCCATCCCCCAGCGCCAGACGCAGAATCGCTACAACGGGAATCGCCAGCACCGCCAGGAAGCCGAGCGTGAAGCTGACATAAATCATGATCTGGAGCGGGAAGTACGAGAAGCTCGTGATGGCGTCCATAGCAAAGCGCACCATCTTACTGAGCGTGTACTTCGTCTCGCCCGCATGACGTTTGTCGCGCTCGTAGAGCACACCCGTCTGCTTGAAACCGATCCAGCTCGTCATGCCGCGAATGAAGCGATTGTGCTCACGCATCGCACGCAGCACATCCACCACCGCGCGATCCATCAGGCGGAAATCGCCCGTATCCACTGGAATATCCACATCGGTGATACGGTAGATCATCCGGTAGAACAGCTTGGCGGTGATGCGCTTGAACCAGCTTTCACCCGCGCGCTTTTTGCGCACCGCGTACACTACATGATAACCAGCTTTCCAACGTTCGATCAACTCTAGGATAACTTCTGGCGGATCTTGCAGGTCGGCGTCGATCAAGACGACGGCGTCGCCCGACGTAAAGTCGATGCCGGCGGTCACAGCGGTTTGATGGCCGAAGTTGCGGGCAAAGTGGATCGTCTTCACACGCGGATCGTTGGCGGCCAGCACGTCCATCATTTCCGCCGAGCGATCCCGGCTGCCGTCATTGACCAGAATCAGTTCCCAGGGTTCATTCGTCGAATCCATCACCTCGCTGATGCGTGCATACAGCAAGTCGATGTTCCCCTCTTCGTTATAGATTGGCGCAACAATCGAATAGCGCGGGGTCTCGCTCATGATTTTTTCACCTCACTCGCAGACGATGATAGAGGACTTCAGCATAGCTACACCCCTGATACAGCGCGCGGTGCGTTTGCCCTCATTGAAGCCGGAAATGACGCATAAATGGCGCACGAGCGCCGCAGAAGCATTGGACGGGCTGAAGATAAGATTGGCTGCTTCAGGAACGTATTATTTTCTATTCTACCGCACGCTGTGCCGCGCCGTAAACGCCTGCCTCTGAAGGTTCTGTGAAATTTTCGCTCAATTGATATAACGCTCGATGATCCACGCAGCACGCTGTGACAGCGGCTGACACACCCAGTGTACACCAGTTCGGCCCCGCAAAGTGTTACCGCATTGTAATGTTTTCGCCGCG
>JAADYY010000391.1 GCA_010092805.1 Chloroflexota bacterium
CCGACGACAGATTGACGATCCCGCCGCCGCCGCCCGCGCGCATCAGCGGCACGCTGTGCTTGATCGTCAGGAACATGCCGCGCACATTGACCGCCATCATCAGATCCCAGTCGGCGACGGGCATGTCTTCGACGCGCCCATAGCGGTTGATCCCGGCGATGTTCGCCAGAATGTCCAGCCGTCCGTAATCAGCGCGGATCGTCTCGACCGCAGCGGCGACTTGATCTTCCTCTTTCACATCACAGGGGATGAAGTGCGTGCGCCCGCCCGCCGCGCCGATTGCGTCCGCGACCCGCGCGCCTGCGGATGTGGGCAGGTCGAGCAGCGCGACCGCCGCGCCCTCAGCGGCAAACAGCCGCGCCGTCGCCGCGCCGATGCCGCCCGCCGCCCCGGTCACCAGGGCCACTTGATTTGTCAGTCGGGTCATGGCGCAACCTCAGCGATACCGCCGCCCGTTGAAACGGTGCCCGACAATCGAGAGCATGATGATCAGGCCGTTGAAGAACTGCGTGTAAAACCCGGACATCCCGGCGGCCAGAATCCCCGGCTCGATGAACGCGACGATCACCGCGCCCAGCGCGCCACCCACGACCGTCCCCACGCCGCCCCAGGTGGGCGTGCCGCCGACGAATACCGCCGCCAGATTGGTCAGCAGGTAGCCATCGCCGCTGGTGGGCCACCACACCGTATTGACCAGCACCGAAAAGACGCCCGCCAGCGCCGCGCCGATGCCCATGAACACAAACACCGACACGCGAATCCGCTTGACGTTGATGCCCATTTCGGCGGCGCTGTCGGGGTTGTCGCCCACGCAGTGGACGCGCGCGCCGAAGCGGTGACGGTTATAGAGCACCCAGCCGCCCAGCACGAACAGAATCGCCCAGAACATTTGTGTGGGCACGCCGATCTCGTTGGGGCCGGCCAGCAGATTATAGAAGAAGGTGTCGCGCAGCTCCGGCAGCGCAATCGAGAAGCCCTCCGCGCCGATGTTGATCAGGCCGCGCAGCAGGAAGTTCATGCCCAGCGTCGTCACCAACGAGGAGAGGTTGAAATACACGATCAGGATGCCGTTGATCGTGCCGATGAACGCCCCCATGATCAGCGCGATGATGAAACCGATGAACGGATCATAGCCCGCATCGACGGCCAGCGCGAAGCCGTAAGCCGCAAACCCCATCGTCGAAGGGAACGACAGATCGACCTCGCCAGTGGTCACCACAAACACCGACGGCACCACCAGAAAGATCGCGACCGGCAGCGTCAGGAAGACGGAGCGGTAAGTCGTGGGGTTGCCGAACACGTCCGGGTTCGCCAGGTAAAAGATCGTCAGCATGACGATCAAAATTGCCAGCGCGCTGAACGCCCGGCGGTTATCAAAAAAGAACTCGCGCAGTGGGTTGCGTTGGCGCGTCGGCGCGGACTGCCCCGCCGTTGAAGAAACGGTTGCCATGTGTTGGTTTGCCTCTAACATGCGTTCGCGAACACTATTTTTCCAGGGATCAGGCGGGTGTTTCGACCGGGGTGTGCAGCCCCACTTCGTTGGCGACGTGGCCCGTGCGTGCGATGGACTGCATATCGGCGATCAGGCTTTCGGCGGAGGGCACCTCGGCCTTGCGCGCTTCGGCCACCACCGTGCCGCGATCCAGAATCACGAAGCGGTCGGCGATGTCGTAGACGTGGTAAATGTTGTGGCCGATAAACACAATCGAGCGGCCCTGCGCGCGCACATTCTGGATGAAGGTGAAGACTTTTTGCGTTTCCATCAACGAGAGGGCCGTCGTCGGTTCGTCCAGCACGATCAGATCGGCCTGGTTATAGAGCGCGCGGGCAATCGCCACGCCCTGCCGCTCACCGCCGGAAAGCGTGGCGACCAGCGACTTGGGGTTGAATACCTTTGAGGTAAAGCCGATCTCGCGCATCAGGCGGTCGGCTTCTTCAAGCTGCTTGCGCACGCGAATCAGGCCGAACGGCCCGGTGAGTTCGCGGCCCATGAAGATGTTGCGCACAATCGATTGATTGACCGCCAGCGCGCGATCCTGAAAGACGGTTTCGATGCCCGAATCGCGCGATTTGGCGGCGTTCCAGCCTGTAACTTGCCGCCCCTTCACCCAAATCTCGCCGGAATCCGGTTTGTGGACGCCCGCCAGAATCTTGATGAGCGTCGATTTCCCAGCGCCGTTATCGCCAATCAAGCCCAGCACCTCGCCGCGCTCGACGTGCAGGCTCACATTCTCGACCGCGTTCACGCTGCCAAACGACTTGGTAACGTGGCGCAGCTCAATAATCCGCTCAGACATTGCCTAGACCTCACATAACCCATGATCGCCTTCGTTCGTCTGGCGCGGCGCACCCCGCAGCGCCAAAAAAGAGGTCGGCAGATCTCAGACGATCCACCGACCCCTTCAGCCCGCCGTCTGGCGGCGCGTGCCGCAGCCGATCGGCCGGCGCTTAGC
This sequence comes from Chloroflexota bacterium, assembly GCA_010092805.1. GTDB lineage: Bacteria > Chloroflexota > Anaerolineae > Aggregatilineales > Phototrophicaceae > Flexifilum. The sequence goes on from JAADYY010000391.1 coordinate 2,454, forward strand.
GCAGCCCCGCGCGGGCCAGCGCCGCCACACTCTGATAGTTATCGGGATCGACGTAGCCGCCGCCCGTATCGACGTTCATCGGTGCCAAATCATAGACCAACGTCTGGCACAGGCTGAGAATCGGCAGGTAGCCTTGCAGCAGCGGCTGCTGATCCGAGGTGAGCTGGATCCAGCCCTGGTCGAAGGCTTCCATGATCAGCGGGCTGGTGTCGAAGCCGATGACCAGCGCAGCGCCCGGTTCGAGGCCCGCCGCCTGCATGTAGGTGGGGATGTTGCCCAGGATTTGGCCGCCGCCCATGCCCAGCACGCGCACGTCTGGGTGCGCCAGCACCGACGAGGTGAACGCCGGGATCAGCAGGTTGGGGTCGGTGGCGGCGCGCACGTCGGCCTGCACGCGGATAACTTCGAGGCCGGCAGCTTCCAGGGCTTCGGCGGTGCCGCGCTCACGCTCGACGCGCTCCACCAGATCCCAGCGCGCAAAGATGATCGCTTTTTCGCCGGCTTGCAGGTCAAAGCGGCGGATGGCTTCTTCACCCAGCGCCAACCCCTGCGTATACAGATTCGCACCGACGTAACCACCGCCGAAAGCGGCGCGCACGTCCGGCACATCCACATTCTGGTACATCATCTCGATGCCCGCAGCGGCGGCTTCTTCAGCCAGCGGGCGAATCGCGTCCTGGCCGGGGTGGCCCATCATGGCGATGCCGTCCGGTGCCGCCGCAATCGCGTCACGCAACTGCTGGATCATGCGTTCCGGGTCCCACGCGGAGAACAGGTAATCGACGTTCGCGCCCAGGTCGTTGGCGGCGGCCTGCGCACCACGCAGGATGATCGAGGCGAAGGCGTCACCTTCCGCGCCGCCCACGAAGAAGCGAATATTCACGCCGGAGCACCACTGCCCATCGGTCGGGTCGGGGATGTCATCGTCCTGAGCGACGGTGGGCAGCACAAACGCGCCGAGCAGCGCGACGACGATGAGCATGGCAAGCAAGCCACGCCGTTTGGGGGTGAGCGTAATCATCGTTGGAATCTCCAAAATCAGTAACTTAAAGACAATCTTGAATGGACAATCGCAGCTAGCGAAGCGATCAGCTGACGTAAAATTGCTGACCACCAAGTACAGAATAGCATACAATAATCGCCGCCGCAAAGATCCTCCTGGCGATTCCAGACACACGCGCGCCGTTGGCGGTCGGGCGTCAGTGCCGCTCCCAGGCCCGCTTGCGCACGGCCAGCGGCGCGAGTCCCGTCGCCTGCCGGATGCGCCGCGCAAAGTGATAGCTGGTTTGAAAGCCGCTGCGCCGCGCGATCTCCGTGACCGAGAGGCCGCTGCGCTCCAACAGCTCGATCCCCAGCGCCACCCGCTGATCCCACAGGTAGGCGATGGGCGTGACGCCTAGCTGGGTGCGAAACAAGCGAATCAGGTGCGACTCGCTGACCGCCGCCGCCGTCGCAATCTCCGGCAGCGTGATCGGCTCGATCAAGTGCAAATGAATGAACTGCTGTGCGCGCTCTACCACGCGGTGCGGCGCGCTCACCCCCGCCAACAGCCGCTCGCCTTCACCGATGTAGCGCCACA
>JAADYY010000392.1 GCA_010092805.1 Chloroflexota bacterium
AGTGACATTTAGTGACGAGATCCATATTTTTACGACGGTGTTTCTGGGCATTTTCATGGAAGCGCTGCCATTCCTGCTGCTGGGCACGCTGACTTCCGGGTTGGTTGAGGTTTTTATCAGTCGTGAACGCATGTTGTCGCTGATCCCGCGCAACCGCTATCTGGCGACGGCGATGGGCGGCGCGATGGGTTTCGTCTTCCCGGTCTGTGAGTGCGGCGTGGTGCCGCTGACGCGCCGCCTGTTCACGAAGGGGTTTCCGATCACCGCTGGGATCGCGTTTCTGCTGGCGGCACCGATCATCAACCCGATCACGCTGGCGAGTACCTATGCCGCTTACGGGTGGAGCGAGATTCTGGTGGGGCGGTTTGTGCTTGGCCTGCTGATCCCGATTGCGTTGGGCTTGATCTTTTTCCGCAACGCGCAGACGCTGCGCACGCAATCTGTTGTCCCAATCAGCGGTGGCGCGGATGATGCCTTGGAGGTTCCCGTCGATTTGGAACGAGTACGGGTAGAGGTTCCTCCCGCCCCGTCGTTGGCGGCGCGCCTGCGTCGGTCGCTGCGCATCGCCGCCGACGAGACCTTCTCGATGGGCAAGTATCTGGTGGCGGGCTGCATCATGGCCGCGCTCATGCAAACGTTCGTGCCGCAGTCGGCGCTGCTGGAGTTGGGTTCCGGGCCGGTACTCTCGGTGATTGTGATGCAGGTGCTGGCGTTCGTGCTTTCGGTTTGTTCAACGGTTGATGCGTTCATCTCGCTGGCGTTTGTCAACACCTTCACGACTGGCTCAATTCTGGCGTTCCTGGTGTTTGGCCCAATGGTGGACATCAAGAGCACGATGATGTTCCTGGGGGTGTTCCCACGCCGCACGGTGGCGATGCTGGTCGTGCTGCCGTTCGTGACGGTCGCGCTCGTCACGATTCTGATCAACTTGTTCCTGGCCTGAGATTGGCAAACGGGAGATAACCATGTCGAAATTGTGGACAGATCGCCTCAGAGCGCTGATCTTGATCGCGCTAGGTGCGTTCGTGGCCTATAAATATCTGACTGGGGAATATCATCGTTACATCAGCGATGAATTCGCCTGGCTGCTGCCGCTGGCGTCGGTGCTGCTGATTGTGCAGGCGCTGTCGTACAACCTGATCGGTCGCGCGGACGAGCACGATCACCACGACCATGATCACGATCATGCGCACGAAGCAGGGTGGCGGCTGGCGCTGCCCTTGATGTTGATCGCGTTTCCGTTCGTGATCGGCGTGATCGTGCCATCACGGTCGTTGGGGGCTGGGGCGGTGGAGACGCGCGGTCTGACTTTGAGCCGGGATAGCGCCATCCTCACCGCTGGGAACAGCCGAGACGCCGAAATCGCCAGCACCACAGCAGACTCAAACGCGGCTGCGGGGTCGCTGGAAGAACGCTTGGCCGCGCGGTTGTCCGGTGAAGCGGAGCCGTTGGAACTGAGCGATCCGCTGACATCGACTGCTATTGATGTACGCGCAGCCCTCCGCCGCGATGTGCTCGATTGGTCGCGGGCATTCGCCAACACAAACGATCTGTCACAGTTTTACGGCCAGACGGCAAATGTGCTGGGCTTCGTATACCGCGAGGCGTGGATGGATTGGGACGAAGAATTTTATGTGACACGCTTCGTTGTCACGTGCTGCGTTGCGGATGCTATCCCGTTGGGGTTGGTGGTGCGCGCCCCGGATGCAGCCGCGTACACGGTCGATACCTGGGTGCAGGTGCGCGGGCCGTTCGCAGAAGGTATGGTCGACGGCGAGACGCTGCCGGTGATCATCGCCGAGGAGATCACGCTCGCTGAAGAGCCGTTGCAACCTTACATCCCCAGCGGCCTGAACTATTGATCGCATTGTTCAAGCGGGCTGCGTGATCAGGTGCCGAGCGCACGCGCAAGATCGCGCAGATCGCTGAGGGTCAGCTCGCCGAATTTTAGCGTGCGAATGAAGCCGTCCGCGTCAATCACGATGGTGGTCGGCAGGGCAACGACGCCATAAGCCTGCCGCACCGCCAGATCCGTATCCAGCGCAATCGTCAAACGATCCACGCCCAGATCGTTGAGGAATGTGCCGACTTGCTCGTGTGATTCGCGTCCGTTGACGGCGATGATCGCCGCGCCGGCTGCCCCCTGCTCGCTCACGAACTGCTCAAAAGCCGGTAGTTCACGCACGCAGCCGGCGCACGTCGTCTCCCAAAAATTCACGAAGACAACCTGTCCCCGATAGTCTGACAGTTGCAGCGTGTCGCCTGTGAGTGTCGGCAGCACGAAGTCTTCAGCGTACCAGCGCGCCTCCAACAGATCATCAGTGAGCACGTCGGCGGCGCGTTCGCGGCTGAGCGTCACAGCGGCGATGATCACGCCGAGCACTGGCAGCCCCAGAAAGATCAGCAATTCCGGCGAGAAGCGTTGGGTTGACTTTGAAGGGTTGGGGGACATCAGAATCCGATCTAATCGGTGAGTGGGCGATCAAGCGGGGTGTTCGGCAAGCAGACCTGCCAAGCCGAACACCCCAGGCGCAAATCGTGGGGATTATTTGCGCTTTACTCGCCCAGTTGGGCATGACCCCACAAACGCGGGTTGCCCTGGATCTGACCCCAGGCGCTCCACGCGGTGCGGGCTTCGTTGCAGTTCTCGCC
>JAADYY010000393.1 GCA_010092805.1 Chloroflexota bacterium
AACGCGGCCCAATGGGACATCGTCCGTGCGCTCGCCGATCCAAACCGGCCCGGCGGGTTGTTCGTCGTCGGTGACCCGAAGCAGAGTATCTATGCATTTCGCGGCGCAGATGTGAGTGTGTTTGCCGCTGTGCGCCGCGCGATCTGTGCGGTGGGTGGGCAGGAGGTCGCGCTGGCGCGGTCGTTCCGGGCGCATCAACCGCTGGTGAACTGCTTCAACGATCTGTTTGGGCGGCTGCTCACCCGCGACGATCACAGCACGGTGCGCGACTATCAGATCGCGTACGATACGCCGATGTCCGCGCACCGTGCAGACGCGCCGAACACCGCGCCGGCGCTCGAACTGCTGTTGATCAGCCGCGATGACGCACCCAGCGACACCGATAACCAATCTGACGAGATCCGCCGTCTGGAAGCGCGGGCGTTGGCGTGGCACCTGCGCCGGATCGTCGAAGTCGAGCAGCGCTTGATCTGGGACAAGGCGCAAAAACAGGTGCGGCCCGCCACATACGGCGACATTACGCTGCTGTTCCGCGCGATGACTCACGTCACCCTGTATGAAGCCGTGTTCAAAGCGGCGGGGCTGCCGTTCGTAACCATCGCCGGGCGCGGCTACTACGACCGCCAGGAAATCTGGGATCTGCTCAATTTGCTGCGCGCGCTCTATCACCCGGCGGATCATCTGTCGTTGGCGGCGGCGCTGCGCTCCCCGCTGTTCGGCTTCAGCGATGATGCCTTGCTGGCGCTGCGCCTCGACTCCTCGGTTGGGTTGTGGGAAGCGCTGCGCACTCCGCCGGCTCACCTGCCCGCCGAAGATCAGGTGGCGGTGACCTTCGCGGCGCAGACACTCACCGACCTGCGGGGGATGGCCGGGCGGGTCACGATTGCGGAACTGCTGCGGGCCGCGCTCGAAGCGACGGGGTACCTCGCCACCCTGACCGGCCTGCCCGACGGCACCCGGCGGCGCGGCAACGTCGAAAAACTGCTCGAAAAAGCGCGTTCCAGCGGCAAGATCACGCTGGGGGCGTTTTCGCAGTACCTCGATGACCTGAGCGCGCGCGAAGTCCGCGAAGGCGAAGCGCTGCTCGAAGTCGCCGACGCCGTCAGGCTGATGACCGTTCACAGCAGCAAGGGGTTGGAATTTCCGATAGTTGGGCTGGTCGATGCCTCACGCGAGCGGTCGCGGCGGGATACAGCGATGCTAACGCGCGATCCGGCGGTGGGCTGGGCGTGCCGTGTTTACGACGCGGAAACGCAGCGCTTTGAGAGTCCGTTTGCATATCGCCGGGCACAGGTGCTGCACGATTTGCGTGACGAGGCCGAAAGCCGCCGCCTGCTGTACGTCGCCGCGACGCGCGCCGGGGATCATCTGCTGGTGAGCGGGCAAACACGAACCAATGCCGACGGCTTGCTGACGGCGCGCGGCTGGCTCGGCTGGCTGATTGACGCACTCGAATTGCAGGATCACGTGTTGCAGGACGATACGGTCGTGCCGTATACCTGGGGCGAAGCGCGCGTGATGTTCCCCAACTTGGCGGATCTGGATGAGATGCCGGCGGCGGTTGAACCGCTGGCCGACTGGGATCAAACGCCGCTGCCGTTCGCAGAGGTGCAGCCGCCGGCGCTGCTGGCCCACTTGCACCCCGAACCCGACGCCCCGGCCCGCTCGATGACCGCTTCGCAGATCGCCGATCTGGGTGGGGCGGTCTACGGCACGCCCGATACCCAGCGCGCTGCACACGAGGATCGCTGGCGGCGGGGGGTGCTCCAGGCCGCGCCTGCCTACATCCCGGCGGTGAGCGGCAAGGATCGCACGATCCCGCAGCGCACCCTCGGCGAGATCGTCCACAAGGCGCTGCAATGGTGGCAATCCGATGCTACTGAGGACGAAGTCCGTGAGCTGCTGCGCTGCTACGCCTGGGAAGAAGGCGTGGTGGAGGTCGCCGCGCGCGAAGCTGCGGCCACCCGCGCCTACGATCTGCTGCGCAAGGTGCTCAACAGCGACCTGCACCAACGCTTGCTCAACGCTTCACAGGTGTTCCGCGAAGTTCCGGTGGTCTATCAGACGGACAAACGCCTGATTCACGGTATTATTGATGTGCTGTTCCAGCGCCCTGATGGTGTGTGGGTGGTGGTGGATTACAAGACTTCATTCGTGGCAGCGCAGCCGGATATGGCGCAGTTGCAAGCACATGCGCGCCGCTATCATTTGCAGGTGGGCGTGTACGCGCAGGCGGTGGCCGCGCTGCTGCACATCGAGGCACCAGACGTCTACATCCACTACATCGCGCACGAACAGACGGTCGCGGTTGCGCCGGACGCTTGGCGCGGGGCGCTGGCCCAACTCGAAGATCATATCGGCAAGTTGACAGGGTTGACACACACATGATGCGACGATTGATCGGCCAACTGCCTAACTGGGCACGCGCGGAGCACCCCGTCCTGCGCTACGAACTCGGACGTTCGGCCCGCCCGCCGCTGCGGGTGCGGCTCTTGCGGGCGTTTCTGGTTGTGGTGATCGGGTTGGTGCTGCTGGGCGGCAGCTACCTGATCGCCACCGATTTGCTGCGGCAGCCGCTGCCAACGGGTCTCACCGCGCCGCTCAATGAGATTCTGTTCTGGCCGCTGCTGGCCGTGCAGGTGATCATGGGGGCGATGGCCTTAACACTGACCGCCAACGTGGTCGGCGACGAGATCCGCCGCCAAACCTGGGACAATCTGCGGGCCACCGAAAGCGGTGCCGAACTGACGCTGCGGGCGCGCTGGGCGCTGGTCTTCTATCGGGTGCGTGGGCTGCTGGCGCTGATCATTGTGCTGCGGGTGGTGCTGATCGTCGGGATTCTCTACGACCTGACCGCCTTTGAAGGGCGTTACCTCTCGCTCCTGATCACGGGCATCGAGCCGACGATCCCGGAGTGGCTGGGGGTGCTGATGGTCTCCTTCTTGATGACTTCGGCACTGCTGCTGCCACTGACGGCGGTCGGCTTTGATGCGTCGCTGGGGCTGTGGATTTCGGCGGTGATTCAGCAGCGGACGTACAGCACGCTGGTGCAGGGGCTGTTCATCCTCATCCGCATCGGGATCACGGCGGGGTTGCTGTGGTTCACAACGCAGTGGCTGGTTGTGGGGTCGCTCCCGGCGACGGATGTGGGCAGTTGGGCGCTGTTATTCGGTTATGGCGCGATTGGCGATTGGGGCCTGGCCTTCCTGAATTTGCAGCGCTACAGCGACATCTGGACGCTTGTGCCCTATGGTATCTTCCTGGGGGCGGCGCTGCTGCTGTTTGCGTTGGTACAGGCCGCCGTCGCTGATCAGGTTTTGGTGCTGGCGGTACGGCGTGCACAGCGGCGCGGCTGATGGCCGTACACTGGAATTCAGGCTGGGGGCCGGGGTAATGGCGGGTACGCTCGCTCCAATGCCGTCTTCTATCTATCATCTTCTATCACATACCCATTAGAATAGATGTGTGCAGTGGGGTGACGTTTGACGCTGACGCTCGCGCTGTGCTTACTTCAACGGCTGCATAGACGGCTGCATAGTCTGCAATCATGGGCAAAATGGGATAGAAACGACGATGGCGAAGCCGGTAATTCTTTCACTTGATGATGATCCTGAAGTTTTACGCGCGGTGGAACGCGATCTGCGCCGCGAATTTGGCCGCGAGTACCGCGTGATGCGTGCCAATTCCGGTGCTGACGCGCTGGATGCGCTGGAAAAGATCAAACTCCGCAACGACCCGGTCGCACTGTTCCTCGTGGATCAGCGGATGCCGGAGATGACGGGGGTTGATTTTCTGGGCAAGGCGCTGCCCCTGTTCCCCGATGCGAAGAAGGTGCTGCTCACGGCTTACGCCGATACCAACGCCGCAATCGAGGCGATCAACTCGATCAAGCTCGACCACTACTTGATGAAACCCTGGGACCCGCCGGAAGAAAACCTCTACCCGGTGCTGCACGACCTGCTCGATCAATGGCAGTCGTCGTATCGCCCGCCGTTTGAGGGGCTGCGGCTGGTTGGCTATCAATGGTCATCCGAGTCGCACCAGATCAAAGATTTTCTGGCGCGCAACCGCCTGCCGTATCGCTGGCTGGATGTCGAGACCGACCCCGACGCTCAGCAGATTATGGACATGGTCGAAGATGCGCGGTTCCCGATGCTGGTCTTTGCAGATGGCTCGATCATCGTGAAACCGACCACTGTCCAGATCGCGGAGAAGGTCGGGTTGCAGACGCGCGCTGAGCAGCCCTTCTACGATCTGGCGATTGTGGGCGGCGGCCCGGCGGGGCTGGCGGCGGCGGTCTACGGTGCTTCGGAGGGGCTGAGCACGGTGCTGATCGAGAGCGAAGCGCCGGGCGGCCAGGCGGGGACCAGCTCGCGCATTGAGAATTATCTGGGCTTCCCGGTCGGTCTCAGCGGCGGCGATCTGGCGCGGCGCGGGGTCGCGCAGGCCAAACGCTTCGGCGCTGAGATCCTCACGCCCCAGCAAGTGGTGGGCGTGCGCATCGAAGATCGGTATCGCATCCTCGAATTGGCCGACGGCGGCGCGATCACCTGCCATGCGCTGATGATCGCCACCGGGGTGTCGTACCGCTATCTGGAGGTGCCCGGCGTCGAGCGGCTGACGGGCGCGGGCGTGTACTACGGCGCGGCCATGACCGAAGCGCTCTACGTCAAAGATCAGGATGTGTTTGTCGTTGGGGCAGGCAACTCCGCCGGGCAAGCGGCGATGTACTTCGCCCGCTATGCCAAGACGGTCTACATTCTGGTGCGCGGCGACTCGCTGACCAAGAGCATGTCTCAGTACCTCGTCGATCAGATTGATGGCACAGAAAATATCAAGGTGCTGCTGCGCACCGAAATCCGGGAAGTACACGGCGATGATCACCTTGAGGCGGTCACCATCGTCAACCGCGACACCGAAGAACTGACCCAAATGCCGGGCGTGTCGCTGTTTGTGTTCATCGGCGCGCAGCCCCGCACCGATTGGTTAGCTGGCGTGATCGAGCGCGACGCGAAAGGCTTCATCCTCACCGGGCCAGACATCATGCCGGACGGCCACAAGCCACCGACGTGGAATCTGGATCGCAACCCGTTTTTGCTGGAAGCCAGCGTGCCCGGTATTTTTTCGGCGGGGGATGTGCGGTTTCGTTCGGTGAAGCGGGTGGCGTCGGCGGTCGGCGAAGGCTCGATTGCCGTGCAGTTCATCCACCAATATTTGGGGGATTTGTGATGTTAGTCGATGAGTTGCGCCATGTGCCGCTGTTCGAGCATCTGAGCGAGTCGCAGTTTGAGTGGCTGGCTAAAAATGGCGAGAAAACGCAAGTCGATGCCGGGAAGTATTTGTTTCGTGAGGGCGATCCGTCGGAGTATTTCTACGTTGTGATCAACGGCGAACTCCAGATCACGCAGACGGTCAACGGCGAAGAGACGATTCTGGCGACGCACAATTCCGGCGGTTTCAGTGGCGAGGTGCCGATGTTGAGCGGCTCGCCGTACATCGCCAACGCGCGGGCCATTGAGTCGACGGAACTGCTGCGCCTGGATGACGAAGCCTTCCGCGCGATGTTCTCGGTGTGCCCCATCATCGTGAGCAAGTTGTTTCGGGCGCTGTCCGGGCGCATCCAAACGACGGAAGCCCTCGCCCGGCAGCGCGAGAAAATGGCCGCTTTGGGTGGGCTGGCGGCGGGGTTGGCGCACGAACTCAACAACCCGGCTGCCGCTGCCCGGCGCGCCGCTGATGATCTATTCGATACGATGACCGAACTGCGTCGCCTGACGGCCAAGCTGGGGGGCCAACTCACCGCCGATCAATTTGATCTGCTGACGCGGTATCAGGACGAAGGGGCCGAGGCGCTGCGCAACCCCGAAGCGCTCGATTCGCTGGAACGCAGCGACCGCGAAGACGACGTGGGCACATGGCTCGATGATCACGATGTGGACGATGGCTGGGAAATGGCCGGGCTGTTGGTGGATGGTGGCATGGATGTTGACCGCCTGGAAGCATTGGCCGATGAATTGAGCGACACGGAGCTGATCGACGCGGTGAGCTGGCTCCGGCATTCGCTGGGCGCGACACAACTGCTGTTCGAGGTTGGCCGCAGCACTGGGCGCATCTCCGAACTGGTGAAGGCGGTCAAATCCTACTCGTATATGGATCAAGCGCCGTCGCAGATGATCGATCTGCATCGTGGGCTGGAAGACACGCTGATGATCATGCGTTACAAGCTGCGTGAGCATCACATCACCATCGACCGTCACTTCGACCCCGCTGTGCCGCCGATCTCGGCGTTCGGCAGCGAACTGAACCAGGTGTGGACGAACATCATCGACAACGCCATTGATGCGCTGGGCGATCAGGGCAATATCACGGTGAGTACGCGGCTCGATGGCGACTCGGTGTGGGTCGAGATCGCCGACGATGGGCCGGGGATTCCAGAAGAGATTCAGTCGCGGATTTTTGAGCCGTTCTACACGACGAAGGATGTGGGCAAAGGGACAGGCTTGGGATTGGACATCGTCCACCGGATCATCGTCAACCGGCACAACGGTGACATCGAACTGGAATCGCAGCCCGGCGCGACTCGCTTCAAAATCCGTCTGCCGATTCAGCGCGATTAGCCCAGTTGGGCCGATCAACGGCGTGCTGATCGACTGGGGCGTTCAGGCGTTCACAAGGACGCCCCAATCCGAGGCGCTGGGCCATCTAGAGTGCTTTCGGCGAAATAACGAAGGCGGCGGTAGAGGCGTTGGTCGCCAATGGCACATCATGCACGTTGCACAGCCGCAGCAGCATGTTGATGTCGGGATCGTGCGGGTGTTTGCTCAACGGGTCGATGAAGAAGAAGACGGCCTCGACACGGCCTTCGGCGACCTGTGCGGCAATCTGCGCGTCGCCGCCGACCGGGCCAGACAGCATCCGGTTGACTTCCAGCCCCGTGTGATCGGCCAGCAGCTTGCCGGTGGTGCCGGTCGCCACCAGATAATAGCGGGCCAGCGTCTCTTTATTGGCCTGCACAAAGGCCAGCATCTCGGCTTTCTTGTTGTCATGCGCGATCAGCGCGACGGTTTTGCGCGGTTCAGTCATGCAAACTCCGGGTGACTTCCGGGCGGTGGCGGTGCAGGAGTCCGGTCAGCAGGTTCGGGCTGGGCGGGTACATCCCCTGAAGCCGCAGGTTCAGCCGCACCGCTTCCATGTAGTGATCTTCAAGCTGGGCCATGATCTTTTCCCAGGGCCGTTCTTCGGTGACGGCGCGTGCGGCCTGTGACATCCGCTGCCGCAACGCAACATCATCGCGCAAGCGGCGTGCTGCTGCTGCAAACTCTGCCGGGTCATCTGAGCAGATGTAGCCGTTGATGCCCGGCTCTACCAGATCAGTGATGCCGCCCCGGTCAATGATCACCGCTGGCAGGCCGGATGCCTGCGCTTCTTGCACCACCTGGCCGAAGGTCTCTTGCGTGCCCGTGAACATGAAGACATCGGCGCTGGCATAAGCACAAGCCAGATCTTCGCCGTATAGGTAGCCGGTGAAGTGGGTGCCGGTGCCGGCGAACTGCGCTTCCAATTCGGCGCGTAGCGCACCATCGCCTATGATCGTCAGGGCAACACCCGGCGTCCGCGCCACCTCGATCAGCAGATCGATGCGTTTCTCGTTTGCCAGCCGCCCCACATAGAGCACCAGCAGGTCATGCGGGTTGCGCCCGTTGAGCAGCCGCGCGCGCCATGCCTCAGAGCGTTTCTGCGGGTTAAAGCGCTGCCCATGGACACCGCGTGCCCACCGCCGTAGCCGCCGATACCCCTGCTGATGTAACTGACGCATCGTCCAGTTGGACGGCACCAACGTCAGGTGACAGCCGTTGTGGATGTAACGCAGCCAGTTATCCACCAGCGGGCTGAGGAACTCCAGGCCGTAGTGTTTGCTGTATCCGGGGAGGTCGGTCTGGTAGTTGGCGATGACCGGAATATTGTTTTGCCGCCCGGTGAGCATCCCGCTCACCGAGAGCACCGCCGGACTGAACATATGGATCAAGTCTGGCTGAAACTCGTTGATGTGGCGCATCACCAACGGGTGTGGCACCGCGATCCGGGTCTCTGGGGCGGTCGGCATCCCCAGCGACGGCAGCGCGATCACCTGGCTGGCACCGACGGCACTCGGCGCAATATCCGGCGCGAAGACCAGCACATCGCGCCCCGTCTGCTGCAAATAACGCAGCGTGAGGAAAGCAGTTTTCGAAACGCCGTCCACCTTCGGGAAGAAGGCTTCGGCGAAAATGGCAACCCGTTTGACCGGGGCCAGCGTCACGGATGGGTCGGGCGGGTCGAGTGCGGCTTCGTCGCCAAAGACCCGTTCCACCTCCGTAGGGTCCAGTTGATTAAGAGCGTCAAGTAAGCGGTTACGGCCCATGATCTTCCCTCAGCAGCCGTCTGACCACGTTCGATGCTTGCGCGCAGGTCAGCCGCTGTGCGTCCATTGAAGCGAGTGATCCCCGTGCCAATGCTGCCGGGCATGTGCGCATCGCTGTTGCCCAGCACGGGTAGCATCCCGTCCCCAAACACCCGGCGCGCCAGCCAATTACTGCCCGGCGTGATGGCCCCGGCGTTGTGGATTTCGACGGCGTCCACTCCAGAATAGATCAACACTTCTGGCTGGCGTAAGTAACGCCACATGCTGTGCCACATGATCGTGGGTTCGAAGGGGTGCGCCAAGACCGCCAGGCCGCCCTGTTCGTGAATGGCGGCGACCGTTTCGATCAACGGCATCAACCTAGGGATCGGGCGGGTGACCCACAGCCCCAGCACATGGCCGTCGGCGCTGGTGACTTCCACGCCCGGCACAACATCAAATGGGTAGCGGTGCCGCTGGCTGTAGGCCCACAGGCTCGACTCCAGCGTGTCGTGATCGGTAATGGCGATCACATCCAGGTTAGCATGTGCGGCGGCGCGGTTGAGCATAGCTTCGACGTGGGTGATGCCATCGCTGGCCGAGGTGTGCATGTGCAGATCAGCTCTGCCGGTGAGTGTGTTGCCTTCCACTGTTGTTTGCTCGATTCACTAATGTCCCGACGAAATTAATCGCATCATTTTATCCGATAAATTTAAAGATCCAGGACGGTAAGGTGAATACTTTTTGAAAAAAGAACGAATAACTGTTAATATAATATGTGTAATGATTTAATGCACGGTGTTATACCAACCTGGGCGGTGCGGGCGCGGCTTGTGTTTGCCGATTGTAAGTTAGTATCCACCAACCATTGGGGGATGCGGGTGGTATTCGGCGTTCGCTCAACCCTATACTAAGGCAAATGTTGGCTCACAATCCAAACCGCTGCCCGCTGCTCTGAGCCATCCTGGACATCGTCAGACGGCATGGTCTGATAAAATCATCGAACAGAACGGTCTAATACGTGGAGATGACGAGCGATGAGCGGCTCTGAAAGTTCCCCACGCCCGGCGCGCTTCGTCTCGCTGCGCTGGCGGCTGCTGCTTCCCCTGTTTGTCGTAACGCTGATCGCCAGCATGGTGGGCACCTATCTGCTCACACGTGGCTTGAGCAGCAGCCAGACGACGATCCGCGATAACTTGCTGCGCACCACCAGCGCCATGATCGCAACCTGTGCTGCGGATCTCTATGAGCGCCAGCTCACCGAGACGCGGCTGCTGGCGGCCTCGCCCGCTGTGACGGACGCGATCCAGGCGGGGGATGCGGCGGCGCTGCAAACGATTGCGCGCGACCGGGCAGCCCGTGCCGGGCTGGACAGCCTGATTCTCACCGATGTGCCGGGTGCCGCGCTGGTGAATGTGCTGCGGCCTCTCAGCGAGGGCGACTACGCGAGCAGCACTGGGGCCGATCTAAGTGTGCAGCCGCTGCTGCGGGCGGTGTTCGCGGGTGAGGCGGACGAGGCTACCAGCGCGCTGCCGACGCCAGATGGCCTGATCGTCTATGTCGCTGCGCCGATCCTGGCTGATGGGGTGCAGATCGGTGCCGCGCTGACGGGGCTTTATGCAGCCCGAATCGCGGCGGCGTTGAACGCAGACACGGCGGCAGAAGTTGCGCTGTACAACAGCGACGGGGTGCTGTTGGCGTCCACGCTCAGCGACAGCCGTTCGGTTGCAGAGATTCCTGTGCGTCCCAATGAAGTGCAACTGCTTGATCTCGGCGGCCCTTACCTGGGAACTCACGTGCCATTCGTCTATGGCACCAGCACCCTGGGGACGGTGGGGGTTTTCACCCCCGACAACACAGCGAGCTTGATCGAGAGCGGGCGGCAGATGAGCGGGCTGGTGTGGGCAACGCTGGCCGCGGCCATTGTGATTGCCGCCTTTCTGCTGGTCAACGGCATGATGGGGCGGCTCACCAATGTGACACGAGTCGCGGAGGCGTTGGCGGCGGGGCAGGGGCTGGCGCGTACGGGCCTGGAACCCACCGACGAGATTGGCGTGATTGGCGCGGCGCTGGATACCTACGCCGCCCAGGTACAGGAGCGGCAGGACGCACTGCGCGACTCGCTGCGCCGGCAGCGGCGCGAGATCGCGTATCTGAACTCGATTCTAGAGGCGCTGCCCGACGGCGTGATCGTGCAGGATGAAGCCGGGCACGTGGTCTTCATGAACGATCTTGCCAAGGATCTGCTGGGATCGCAGCGCGTGGTGGATAACAGCAGCTTCGACGATCTGACCGCCGTCGTCACCGATGTGCTGGGGCCAGCTCTGGCACCGGGGGTGTACGCGCTCGGTGACCCGAAACAGGTCGAATACGACGGGCGGATGCTCAATGCGCAGGCGGCGGCGATCATCTCGATGAACAATCAGCGGGTGGGGACAGTGACGCTGCTGCGCGAGATCACCGGCGAGGTGCGCCGTGAGCGCGGGCGCGAGCAACTGCTCAACCGCCTGACCCACGATGTGCAGCAGCCGTTGGCTTCCGCTGCGCAGACCAAGGCGCTGGATAGCCCAAGTGCGCTGAGCGCCTTCGCCCGCGAGATCGCGCGGCACGCGGTCGCCATGCAAAAGATCATCGTCGAAATGCGCGAACTCACCGACAATGTCGACAGCCGGGCGGTGCGGCGTATGCAGCGACTGCTGCCGCTGGAAACATTGATCTGGGCGGTGGCGAATGAGTGGCGGCAGGTCGCGCAGGCGGCCAACCTCACGCTGCAAGTTTCGATTGAACAGGCCGGGCTGTACATCTTGGGTGACGAGCGGCGGCTGCGCTGGGCGATTGGGAACCTGGTAGACAATGCCATCAAGTACACACCGCCGGGCGGCAAGCTGTCGCTGGAGATCAAAGGCGAGCAGGAGGGGATGGCGCGGCTGCGCATCCGCGATAACGGCGTGGGCATCATGCCGGATGAACTGCCGCATGTGTTCACGCGCTTTTTTCGCGGCACGCCAACGATGCCCAACGGGCGCGTGATCCGCGTGCCGGGGGCAGGGCAAGGCTTGACCCTGGCCAAAGCGATCATCGAGGCACATGGCGGGGAAATCTCGCTGCGCAGCCAGCCAGGGAAGGGCACAGCGGTCTATTTCACGCTGCCGCTGACCGCGCCAGTCAGCCTGGAGATGGGCAGCGACGACTCTGAACTTGAGGGCGAAACGGTGCAGATCAAGACGCAAATGCTCAAGCGCGGCTGGCGCGACGACCGGTAAACGTTCGCTGCAACTTGGGGCGATACTTCATCGCCCCAAGCAGCATTTGATTAACGGGTTAGTCGGTGAGTGTCAGCACGTAAGCGATCACATCGTTGAGATCTTGTTCGGTGAGCACATCCTCGTAGCCCATCGGCATGTTGATGGCCCATTCTGGCTCGCCCTCACCGACAGGCGCGAGGAAATCCAGCGGATGCAAAATTGCGTTGCGAATGTATTCCGGCGCGGACTGCCCTTCGACGCGCGTCGCCCCATTTACGGCGATGTTCCACAGCCCTGGCCCAATCAAGCGGATGCCGCTGGCATCCACCGAGTGACACGACATGCACATCCACTGCGCGCCGTCGGCCATGACGTATGGTGTCTGGAAGACGGTTTGCCCAGCGACCGGATCGCCCTGTGCCAGCGCCACCGCGACCGGGTCAGCGCCACCAGCAGCGGCCCCGTCGTCGGCAGCGGGCTGAGCGTCAGTCGGTTCTGCTTCGGTCGGTGCTTCGGTCGGTACCTCAGTGGGGATTTCGGTGGGTACTTCGGTGGGGATCTCCGTTGGCACTTCGGTGGGTACTTCAGTGGCGGGCACGGGTGTTTCGGTGGCAGGTTCGGGTGTCTCGGTCGGGGTTTCGGTGGCCGCCGGCTGCGCATCCGCAGGTGCCGTAACCGCATCGGTCGGGGCTTCTTCGGCGGGCGTTTCTTCGGCGGGCGTTTGCTCGCCCGCGGCGACAGCCGTCTCTGCCTCGATAATTTCGGACTGGGCGATGCGGGTGGCGGCGGCATCATCTGCCCATTCTGGGCTGGCCGCCGTGCCACACGCTGCCGTGATCAACGCAACACTCATCAGCATGAGCGTGACAACATCACGAAGCTTGCCAATTGTATGCAAAGCTGTACCCTTTCTACGTGCGCGATTTTTGTGATGATTAGAACAATCGCCTTGAGTATAGCGTAGTAATGGGTTAGTTCGCAACGCAGAACTGACTTAAGCCGCGCTGATTTTCCGGCGGGCTACACGGTTAAGGTCTGGGCAAATTCGCGGATGATGCTGGCGGCACTCTGGCGGATGGGCGGGCCATGCCCGAAACACGCCACACGGGCATCGAGTTCGGCCAGCCGCTTGATCGAGCGCTTATTCTCGTCCATATCCGGCGTGTACGCCGCGACGGGCAGCGACAACCCCCAGGGCAAGCGCATCATGACATCGCCCACAAACAGCACGCGCTGCTGCGGCTGCCAGTAGCTCACGTGACCGGGTGCATGGCCCGGCGTTGCGATCACTTGCAGGCCGCCCATCGCCTCTGCAATGATGTCGCCGTCATTGACTTCGCGATCCACCGGCGCGCCCGCGAGCGGCGTGCTCGGCAGATACATCAATTTGGCGAGCGACGGCAGATCATCGCGGTTCGGGCGTGGCACAGGCTGCTGCCCCTGCACAAACGGGCTTTCGACCGCCGAAGCGATCACCTGCGCGCCGCTGGCTTCTTTCAGTTTGGGCAGCCCGTCGGCGTGATCCGGGTGGGCGTGGGTGATCAAGATGCGTTTGATGTCGGTGGGGCGTCGCCCGGTGGCGGCCAACTGATCGAGGACGATGTCAGCGGCGGGGCGCATTCCCGTATCGACGAGGGTGACGCCGTCTGGATCAGCGATCATGTAGATGCGCCCGGCGATGGTATTGGTGAACTGATACAACCCTGGAATGATCAACTGCATGAAACGACTCCGGGTAGCTGTGCGACAGTGGAATAGGTCAGATGAGGTTAGAAACCAGTCGTCTCTGGCCGCCGATAATGGACAAGGCGTTGCAGCGCCTTGAGTTCATACGGCCAACGATAAAATTCTAACCGATAACGCCAGCCGCTCAAAGCCGCCAGCAACTGCCGCATCCCGCCACGCAGCCGCATGTCGGTGACGGTGGGGTAGTAAGCGTTGATCACCGCCTCAAAATCGCGGACGCGCTGGCGGCTGCTGCTCCGAAACCAGGGCGTGCCGGGGTTGCGGCGCAGCGCGAACTGGCTCCACGTGTCATCGACCCAGGCTTCGAGTGTCTCTGGGAAGCGGAAGCCGAGTTTCGTCGCTTCGGCCAGCAGCAAACTATCTTCTTGCGGCACAGGCGTGTAGATATACAGGATCAATTCGGTCGCTGGGTTGACGCGCTTGATCTTGCGGATGAACTGGATCGTCTGGTCGATGTCGGCGGCGGGATCTGGCGGGCTGCCGAGCACAAACGAGAGTTCGGGCACGATGCCGTAGTATTTCATGCGCTCGACAATCGCCAGTGTCAGCTCTGGGCTAGATTGGCCGCCTTTGTTCATCCGTTCCAGCGTATCAGCGTCACCGCTCTCCGCGCCCATGAAGATCATCTTGGCACCGCTGCGCGCCAGCTTCTCGAAGGTGGCATCGCTGTAGCCCATCAGCGTGTCGACGCGGCCCAGCGCCCACCAGTTGATCCCCTTGCCGATCAAGCGGTCGGCGATGGCGGCGGCGCGGCTTTCGCTGACGAAGAAATCCATATCGTGAAATTCGAGTCCGTCGATTTGATAGCGATCTTGCAGGTGTGTCACCACAGCGCCGCCCCGGTCGGCGCTCTCGGCCAGCCAGCGCTGATTGACAAACGACACCACCGCGCAGAAATTACACGCAAACGGGCAGCCGAAGCTGCTGTGATGCGACAGCACACGACTCCCCAGATAATTCGCGCCCACGTAGCGCGGCACATCGATGCGCTCATAGGGATACCAGGGCAGCTTTTCCAGCGGAACGAGCGGCGCGCGCGGGTTGACGTGCGGGCCGCCGTTGACGTAGCCCAACGACGGCACATCACTGAGCGCGCCGCCGTGATGCAGCGTATCCACCAGCCGGCGGAAGGGGGCTTCGCCCTGCCCTTGAATCACATAATCGACGTAGTCGCTGCGCAGCGTGACATCGGTGTGCTGGGTGGGGAAGTACCCGCCCCACACAATCTGCAAATCTGGCAGCGCGGCCTTGACCCGGCGGCACACATCAACCGCTTGATGCAACTGCGGCCCGGCCATCACCGTGCAGCCGAGCAGTTTCGCCTTGGTGGCCTGTGCCCGCGCGATGATCGCGGTGGCCGGGTCGTCGATGAGGTTGCCGTCGATGAATTCTATGTCGTAATCGTCGGTGATCACGGCGGCAATTGCTAACAGTGAGAGCGGCAGCCGCTGTTTGCCCGGCGAGGTGCTGATGGGGTTATAAAGTAGAATGGTTGGGCGCATCGTGGTCTCGATTTTGAAAAATCTGATAATGACGATTGTCGCAAGTCTGCCGGGGGATTGCAAACGAATGCAAACACCCACCTCACCATTGACGTTCCAGGCCGCGTCTTCTATGGTTACACGGGCTGTCTGCCAAATTGACCGACGGAAACGAACACGATAGCACTCACGAAGAGGCTGACCGTGACTTTCTTACTACTCGTGCCGCTCGATGATCAGTGGCAATGCGAATATTTCGAAATCGAGCCTGATCTCTTTGAGTTTGCCGACGGGTTGGCGGTGCCGTCGCTGGAAGCCTGGACATTTGAGCGGCGCTACACGGAAGGCTGGGCCGCCTGGCTTCAGCGATCCTTCACGCTCAGGCCGCTGGATACGTGTGTGCGCTATCAGCTGCACATCAGC
>JAADYY010000061.1 GCA_010092805.1 Chloroflexota bacterium
GCGTCACCGCGCCGGACGACCACCCCTGTCACCTCACGCCCGGACGCGCTGGTCTCCAGCTTTTCGACGTAGCTGTCCGTCATCAGTGTGACGCTTGGGTGTTCCAGCGCGGGCTTTACAGCGGCCACATGCGCATCGGCCTTCGACTCAGTGAGATCCGGGTAGCCGTCGAAGGTGCTCAGAATGGTTTTGGCTTGCGGATACGGCTTGTCATCGCCCAAGCGCACGCCGAGCGGCAGCGGGAACGGTCGATAGCCCATCGCCCTCAAATCCTGCTCCAGCTTGGCGATGCGCGGCTCGTGCGCCAGCGGCGGGTACGGATACGGATCATCCGTCGGCGGCTCAGTCGGGTCGGTGCCGCGCTGCCCGTGTGCATAGAACAAATGCTCGGCGCGTGTGTAGTACGGTGCCAGGTCATTGTAGCTGATCGGCCAGGCGGGTGAGATACCATCCACATGCCGGATCTCACCGAAATCTGCCTCACGCAGCCGGAACAGCGCCGCGCCGTACATCTTCGTGTTGCCGCCCACCCAATAATGCATCGCTGGGCGGAACGGCTCGTCCATGTGATACCAGATCTCGTCTGTCTGGTAACGCTTTTCGGTGAACACAGCCCGCGTATCCCAGTTTTCGCGCTCTTTGGGCAAGAATCCGCCGCGTTCCAGCAGCAGAATCTTCTTGCCCGTTGGCGCGAGTTCATGCGCCATCGTGCCGCCACCGGCACCCGTACCAATAATGATCACGTCGTAGTGGTTGTCTGTGCTCATGGATGGGGTTCCTTGTTTGTCGCTTCCGTCACGTCTGCGTCGTTATGGCTGCTGTGATGATTGTGGTGATCACGGTGCATTAAAGTATCGAGATGATCGGTGATGATTTCCAGTGATAAGATCGACTCGCGGATCAATTCGATGGCACTGAAAACGAGGCTCGCAATCCCTACGCAAGCGACAGCGATGACAATGAGTTCCGAATCGCCTGTCAGCACATCGATGATCACGCCGCTGATGCTGCCGATGGCGAACGCCCCCGCACTGATGTACAACCCCACCAACGCATTCCGAAACAAGACTGCGCGTTGCCGCAGGTGCGCCTCTGTGATCTCCATGACGCGGTGACCGCCATCCATCAGGTGGTGAATTTCGTTGTGGATCTGCGCATAGCGAATAGATGTTGACATCAGCAGCAGGCCCACACCCGGCAAGATCAGCAGCGGCATAAGCCACGAGATCTCTTCCATAGGGGAGTTGTCCCTCCTCAAAAATACCTACTGAACGCGGCTGGCAGCACATCAGCGGCGAGGGCGCAGTTTTCCAACCGCACCCTCGCCCAAATCGGTCGGTCTATTCCGACGACCAGGCCGTGCGGAAGTCCGGGTAGAGGGTCAGCCCACCATCGACGAAAAGCGTCTGCCCGGTGATGTACGCAGCCTCATCCGAGCACATGAAGACGGTCACCGCGGCCATTTCTTCCGAGGTGGCAGCGCGGCCCATCGGGATGTGCTTGACAACCTCGGCGCTTTTCTCGGGGTCATCGACCCACGCGCGGTTGATCGGCGTGATCGTCGCGCCCGGCCCGATGCCGTTGACACGGATCTTGCGCCCGGCGTATTCCAGCGCGAGTGTCGTCGTCAGGTTCTGCATCCCGCCTTTGCTGACGGCATAGCTCAGGAAGCGCGGCTTCGGAATCCGCTGATGCACGCTCGACACATTGATGATCACACCCGGCTTATCTTCGGCCAGGAAGTGCTGAATCGCCCGCTGTGCCGTCTGGAACGCGCCGGTCAAGTTAGTAGCCAACACACGCTGGAAGCTCTCCAGCGAGATCTCCTCAGAGTCGCCAGCGATCTGGAACCCGGCGTTGTTGATCAGGATGTCGAGGCCGCCAAATTCGGCCAGCACCTCGTCAACCATGCGGTTAACTTCATCTGGCTTGGAAACATCGGCTTGCACAAGCATCGTCTTGCTGCCCGCATCGCGGATTTCGTTCATGCAACGGTCAACACCTTCTTGGATCGCTGCCTCGGTCTCCTGCGCCGCTTCGAGACCTTTACGATAGTTGATCGCCACATTCGCCCCTTCGATCCCGAAGCGAATCGCAATCGCTTGACCGATTCCGGAGCTGCCGCCGGTCACAAGCACATTCTTGCCCTGAATACCCTGCATTGTGGTTATTTCTCCTCACTGATGTTAAGTGCTGATGCGATACATCGATTGCCGACTTTGCGAAAACGAGTTTGAGCGCCACCTACGCCGGGATCGACGCGCCCGTGATCGACTTGCCCGCATCCGACACCAGGAACATGATGATCTGTGCCAGTGCTTCGGGCGTCACCCAGCGGCTGTAATCGGCGTTGGGCTGTTCTTCGCGGGCTTTGGGCGTATCAATCAAGCCGGGCAGCACCGCATTCACGGTGATCCCTGCGTCCCGGTATTCCGCCGCCATCGTTTCTGTGAGGCGGATGACCGCGCTCTTCGAGGCACTGTAGGCGGACATATTCGCGCCGCCGGCAAGCCCTGCCCTCGCAGCAACGTTGACGATGTGGCCGTGCTGCTGTGTCAGCATCGTCGGGATAACCGCGCGGCAGACCACGAAGAGCGCGCGCGCGTTCAGGCCCATCATCGAGTCCCAAATATCCAACGACGTTTCGTGCGTTGGCGTGCCCGCCTTGTAGCCGCCCAGTGCATTGACGAGAATATCGATGCGACCGTAGTGCGCCATCGACTCGCTGACGACCTGCTCGGCACCTTCGGGATGGGTGACATCGGCTGCCGGAATCAGGCAGTGCTCCTGCGAGGCTGCCAGTTCTGGAAACAATGACTGCACGCGGTCTGCGGCTCGATCCGGGATGATCAGTCTGGCCCCCGCCGCAGCGAAGGCATTGACAACAACCCCGCCCAGCGATCCGCTGCCTCCGGTCACCATCACAATACGATCCGTGAAATCAAACATGGTATGTGCTCCTTGAGACTGTGATGTGCTGATTAATTCGTACCACCGTAGCCTTGCCCGCCGTAGCGTTGAATGAGTTCAGCGACAACGCCCGTCCAGCCCGTCTGATGGCTGGCACCCAGGCCCGCGCC
>JAADYY010000394.1 GCA_010092805.1 Chloroflexota bacterium
CCTATTGGTGATGTGGATTTCGTCAGCTACTCGATCAACCCTCAAGTTCACGCTTTCGACAATCTGTCACTGATCGAGACATTGGGCGCGCATATCTACACCGTTGAAACTGCACGCAGCTTCTGCGGTCAGACTCCCGTGATCGTCGGCCCGGTGACGTTCAAGATGCGGCGCAACCCCAACGCCACCGGCCCAATGCCGCCCACACCACCCGGCGAACTCCCTGAAACGACCGATGTCCGTCAAATGTCGCTGTTGGGCGCGGGCTGGACGCTCGGCAGCCTCAAATATCTGGCGGAAAGCGGCGTCGTCAGCGTGACCTACTACAAGACCGAGGGCCTGGAAGGCATCATGCAAAGCGCAGATGGCTCGCCCCTCCCAGACAAATTCCCGACGTTACCTGGTGCCAAGCTCTACCCGATGTGGCAGGTGTTCAAAGCCGTGACACGCTTCGCGGGGGGTGAGATCATCCACAGCCACGCGAGCCAACCCCTCCGCGTCGATGGTCTGGTGCTGCGCAAAGACAACGATCTGGCATTGCTGCTCGCCAATTACACCGCCCAACCGCAGACCGTACGAATTGCGGGACTGGCAGAGGGGTATCGCGGCTTCACAGGCTTCACGATGGACGCTGAAACGGTTTTGGACAATGCTATCCGCGCGGATGCCTACACGCCTGATCAAGCGTTCAACTTGAATGGCGAAGGGGCAATCTCGCTGCCCCCATACGCGCTTGTGTTCCTCTCAGGAGATGTCACATGACCGACTCCGTTGCGCCGATTCGTGCGACCTATTGGGTCGAAACCGCCCATAACCTCGAACACGCTGTGCAGATCATGGCGGGCGAGCAATCGTCGGGAACGTTCGTGAAAGTGCCCGGCGAAACACCCGAACTGCAAGCCCAGCACGGCGCGGTCGTCGAGCGCATGACCTACCTGACAACCGTGAGGTCGCCATCGCTGCCGTGCCATCAGCAGGCGAAAGGCTCATACGCGGACGACGAGATCCACCGTGCTGAAGTCGTGATCGCCTATCCATTCGTCAACGTTGGGACGTCACTGGCGACACTCATGACGACCGTGAGCGGCAACCTCTTTGAACTGGCGCAGTTCAGCGGCCTGTCGTTGAAGGATGTCGAGATCCCGTCGGTTTTCGCCGATGTGTACCCGGGGCCGCAATTCGGCATCGCAGGGACGCGGCGGCTGGCTGGGGTCAGCGAGCGCCCGTTGATCGGCACGATCATCAAGCCGAGCGTTGGGCTGTCGCCAGACGCGACCGCTGCTCTGGTCAAGACGCTGTGTGAAGCGGGTCTCGACTTCATCAAGGACGACGAATTGCAAACCAATTCGCCGCATTCGCCATTGGCCGCGCGCGTTGAGGCCGTGATGCGCGTGATCAACGCGCACGCCCAGCGGACGGGCAAGCGTGTGATGTATGCGTTCAACATCACCGGGGATCTCGATGAGATGCGGCGCGGCCATGACATCGTGCTGAGTCATGGTGGCACCTGCGTGATGGTCAATATGTTGGCGGTCGGGCTGGTTGGCCTGCTGGAACTGCGCCGGCACAGCCAACTGCCCATTCACGGCCACCGCGCTGGCTGGGGGCTGTACTATCGCAGCCCGGCAATTGGCATTTCGTATATCGCCTTCCAGAAGATCATGCGGTTGGCCGGGGCGGATCATCTGCATGTGAACGGGTTGCGCAACAAATTCTGCGAAAGTGACGAGTCCGTGATTGCGGCGGCACGCGCCTGCCTCACGCCGCTGTTCGGCGGTTACGAAGCGATGCCCGTATTTTCATCGGGGCAATCGGCGGAGCAAGCCAGCGATACCTACGCCGCGCTCAACAGCGCTGACCTCATGTATCTGGCAGGCGGGGGGATCATGGCGCATCCGGGCGGCCCGGCGGCAGGCGTGCGCAGTCTTCAGCAGGCGTGGGATGCCGCGCTGCAAGGCATTCCGCTCAGCGCGTATGCCGCCGATCACATAGAACTTCAGCAAGCCATCGAAAGATTTCGCTAGATGATGTTCGAAGACGAGTTTGTATTCACATTTTACGGCGACGACTTCACCGGATCCACCGATGTAATGGAAGTCCTGGAATGGGGTGGCGTCCCGACCGCGCTGTTTTTGGAGCCGCCCACCCCGGAGATCGTGCGGCGCGAGTTCCCCGATGTACGAGCGGTCGGCGTAGCGGGTGTCAGCCGCACGATGTCGCCTGCTCAGATGGATGAAGCGCTGCCACCGGCTTTCCAGGCGATGCAGGCACTCAAAGCGCCGTTCTTTCATTACAAAGTCTGCTCAACATTCGACTCATCGCCGACGATGGGCAGCATCGGGCGCGCCACCGAGATCGGGATGGGTGTATTCGGGTCGCCGATGGTGCCGATGATGGTTGGCGCGCCGGAACTACGCCGCTATGTCGCCTTCAGCAACTTGTTTGCGCGTGTGGATGATGTGACCTACCGCCTCGACCGCCACCCGACGATGAGCAAGCACCCGATCACGCCGATGACGGAAAGCGATCTGCGGCTGCACCTGAGCGCACAAACCGATCTGCGGATTGCGGCATTGAACGTGCTGCACATGGAGCGCTCCCCCGCTGAGGTCGATGCTTACTTCAGCGCGCTGGTCGCCGACGGCGCGCAGGTCATCCTCTTCGACAGCATCAACCGCGACCATCTGTCCACCATTGGCCGGATCATCTGGGGGCTGCGCAGTGATCAGCCGACGTTTCTTGTTGGGTCGTCTGGTTTTCAATATGCCTTGACCCAATATTGGAACGACAGCGGAGTCGTGGAGCGCCCCGCCGCCCGACCATCGCCCGGCCCGGTCGATCAGTTGATCGTCATCAGCGGGAGCGCCGCCCCCCCCACCGCCGAACAGATCACCTGGGCGCTGGAAAACGGCTTTCAGGGCCTGCGCCTCGACAGCGTGGGCCTGGTCGATCCCGAACGAGCGGAGTCGGTACGGGCAGCGACTGTCGAGGCGGCGTTGGCGCTGCTGGGCCAACATGATCATGTGCTGTTGTATTCAGCGCACGGCCCCGACGATCCAGCGATCAGTGCGACGAAAGCCGAACTCGAACGTTCCGGGTTGGGCGCGGCGCGCGTCGGAGCGCTGCTGGGCAAGCAGCAGGGCTTGATCCTGCGCGAGCTGCTCGAAGCGACGGGATTGCGCCGTGCGGTCGTCTGCGGCGGCGATACCTGTGGCTATGCGTCCAGCCAACTGGGGATCTTCGCACTGCGCGCCATGATCCCCGTAGCCCCCGGTGCGCCGCTCTGCCGCGCCTATTCACACAATGAGCGTTTCAACGGCCTGGAGATCGCGCTCAAGGCGGGGCAGGTCGGCAAGCCAGATTATTTCGCCAGTATTGCACGTGGTTCCACCACTCAATAAACCCATTTCTTCTGAAAGGAAATCCATTCTCATGACCACAACGATTGCTTTGTTGGGCGCGGGCGGCAAGATGGGCTGCCGCATCACCGATAACATGAAAGATCATTCAGATTACACGATGCTGTATGTCGAGATCAGCGAGCAGGGAGTCGCCAACCTCGCTGAGCGCGGTGTCTCCACCACAGCACAGGCGGACGCGCTGGCCGCAGCCGA
>JAADYY010000062.1 GCA_010092805.1 Chloroflexota bacterium
GCAGCGCCACCGACCGGATGATCACACGCCGCGTTGATTGTGCTTGCATTGATCAGCCTTCTGCTCTCATTTGACGATTTGACGGCATCCGTTTGACAGGGTGTGACCGCGTGTTTACACTCCACCGCGATTCAAGATGAGTCCGTGTAACCCACTGGCAGCATAGCCGATAGGATCTATGTATGTCGATCCCCGAAACGAGCCAATTGCTCCGCGCCACCCGCGCGGATGCCCCCCGGATCGCCGCGACGTTGGCGCGCGCTTTCCATGCCGATCCGATCTTCTCGTATGCCATCCCTGATCCAGACAAGCGGCTCAGGGCACTGGAGCAGCTGTACCACATCAGCATCCGGTATGCGGTGCGGCGCGGCGAAGTTTATGCGACCTCCAGTCAATTTGAGGGGGCCGCAGTCTGGCTTTCGCCGGGGGCACCGCCGCCGGGCCTCATGGATTCCCTGTGGGCCGGGCCGGGCAATGTCCTGGCGGCGTTTTTCGCGGCCGGTTTGCGCGATTTCCAGCGCTTCATGGCGTTTCTCGATACTGCCGAGGCGTGGCAAAAAACAGACGCCCCCGCGCACTCCTGGTACCTCATGCAACTTGGCGTCGAGCCGGAGCATCAAGGGACGGGGGTTGGCAGCCAACTGCTCAAGCCGATGTTTGAGCGCTGCGACCGGCACGGCGAATTCGCCTACCTGGAAACGGCGACGCCGGAGAATGTGGCGTTTTATGAGAAGCGCGGCTTTCATGTGGTGACTGAAGCGCCTATCGCCCCTGGCGGGCCAACTCTATGGACGATGGTGCGCCCGCCGCAAGCCGCAGCATCCTAAGGCGGGTGCTGGCGCTGGGCGTGCCCCCCTGGCTTTTAGGGTGGGCCATTCGGAATTGGGGGGCAAGCAAGGCACGCGGCCCTCACCCTAAATCCCGCTCTAGAAGCCACCGGCGACCGGGCCTGCGGCACTGGGAGAGGGACTTCAGCCCATGCTGCGCGCCCCTGCTCCCAGCGCTAGCGGTCGCCGGTGGCTTCCGGGGAAGGGGCCGGGGGATGCGGGCCAAACAGCCAGCCGATCCATTCGCCCCTATGTCCGAATGCGCCCGCGTGCCGTTGGCTGATCAACCGCTGCTGCGCTGGGAGCGCCCACGCACCAACCGATTCAGCAAATCAAACCAGAACGGCGCGCCCTGCGCAATCGCAATTGTCGTGATGGCCCAGCCCAACAGCTTCGAGAGCACAAAGCCGATATAGTCGCGGCTGTAGCCGGGAATCATCAGCAGCAGATTGCGGCGGTCGTTGCACGCGGCGGGCATCTCGGCTTCCGCATCTGGGAAGCAGTCGATGTTTTCCAGCGGCGTGATGTGCCAACCGACTGGCAGATCCAGATTCAGGAGTTCGTTGAGCGTCGCAACCGCCGCTGCCACCGAGTCGCTGAGTGCCTGCTCCACATCATTCGCATCCTCGGCGGTCTGGTAGGCGATCCGTGCAATGCTGCCGTTCGCGCTGGCCCCTGTAGCCGGTTCGACCGTCGGCAGTGGCACCAACGGCTCGTTAGGTGCGATGGTCGCAAGCGGGGGCAGGGCGGTTGGAAACGACGAATCAGGTGGCAGATCCGGTGATGGGACCAGTGACGGATCAAGCGCCGGATCAAGCGATGGATCAAGCGCCGGATCAAGCGCCGGATCAAGCGATGGATCAAGCGATGGATCAAGCGCCGGATCGACGGTTGGTGCCAGCGGGTCTGCGGTTGGCGCGACGGTCGGGGCTGGGGTTGCGGTCGTGACGCCGTCGATCTCGCCCATCAGCGTGCCGAGGGCATCCAGATCAATCGCGTTGATCAGATCGGTGCGCGTCGCCGGGTCGCTCCAGAGCACCCGCGTCATATGCACCGCGTCCACGTTGAGCAGCACCGCCAGCGCCAGCCCCACCCCCAACGACACATAATTGAGATAGCGGCGGTAGACGATGGTGAGCTGATCCATGCCCGCTACGAACCAGTTTTGCAGCCGCGTTTGTGCCTCTTGCAGCGTATTGGCGGCACCCAGCAAGATGTTCATCACGCGGCGGAAGTACGGGTCGTGGACATGCGCCAGCCCAGCCAGCAGCGGGATCAATTTGGTGGTTTCGTTGTCTTCGGCCAGCAGCTCGCGGCGCAGTGCTTTGACTTCCGCCAGTTCTTCGTTGAGAATGCGTTGGTCTTCGTGGTCGGCGAGGGCCGCGACCGCCGCTTCTAGATCGTTGAGGCCGATGCCGCTGTTCTTGATCTGTGTGACCAGCGCCCGCATCCGCGCGCGTTCCGCCCCGGTCAGCACTTCCTCGACCTTGTCGGCGAACGGCCCGTACAGATCATCGACCGCGCGCTCGGCCAGGATATCCATGAGCACTTCCGCGAACGTCTCCGGCGTGATCCAGGTGACGTTGTTGGTCGGCTCGGATGCCATCATCTCGGCGGCGGCCTGTGCGCTGGCCACCACAATCTCCTGCTGCTGTTCATTGAGCGGCTCCAGAATGCGGATGAGCGGGTGGGCGTAGAAGCGCGCCCGGATAGTTGGGTCGGTGATGAGTGCTTGCAGCCCCAACCGTAGATGCCCCGCCCGCATTTGCAGCACGTTCGCAATGATTGTATTGATCTGTGTGGCAAGGATGCTCAACAAGCTGAAGATGAAAATCAGGCCGATGATGACCTGAATACCCGATGTGATCATCAATGTTTCCCCCCACGAACCGCCCATCACAGCGGCGATTATAGTGAGTTGCTTCGTCCGGCGCTATGCGCGGGCGGGGCGGTTACAGGGCAATCGCTTCAAATTTGTTCGACATCGATGGGCTTTTGTGAACCGGTAGCGCCCTCACCCCGGCGCTGCGCGCCACCCCGCTCCCACAGCTTCGCGGGGAGCGGGGTTAATATACTTTGTGCGTGTATGTTGAGTTAGCCACTTTACCGGATGCTGTGCCTCCCCCGCGCCCAGGGCCACAGGCACGGTCGCCGGTCGCTTCTGGAGCGTGAGAACGAGAGGGTGATTTTGATGCGATGACCCTGGGGGCGGTTAGGCATGCGCAATCGATCACGCCCCAGCGTGCAACAATCATCGCGCTCTCATCTCATCTTGATCTGGCGATCAGAATATTGCAATAGACTCGCACCATTGAAAGCAACCAAACACGTAGGGGGACGGAAGAATGGGTATTGAACTGTATTGGGACAACGACGAACAGACCGTGATGCTGTGCGAGATCGCAGGTGCTTGGACGTGGGATGAGATGTTCGCAACGTTCGACAATATCGAAAAGGTCACGGCGCGCCTTGATCACAACGTGGATGCAATCATTGACGTTCGTGATGGAGCGACCGTCCCCGGTGGCTCAATTTTCACGCCGACCACCTTCCAGAACGCGAAAGCCATGCTCAAGCGCGGTGAGAACGGCACCGGCGCGGTCGTGATCGTCGGCGCGAACCGCACCATCAAGTCGATTTACGATACCATCAACGGGTGGGGCAACAAGACCCTCAACAAAGTGAGCTTTGCAGACAACGTTGACGCAGCCCGCACGATCTTGGCGCACCGCCACGCGCAGCCGACCGTCAGCGGCTTCAGCGCTGCACAAGCCACTTCCTAAATCTCGCC
>JAADYY010000395.1 GCA_010092805.1 Chloroflexota bacterium
ACGCTGGAGAGTGCATCGTCCAGCACCAGAATCGCCGGGTCACGGACGACGGCGCGCGCAATCGCCACGCGCTGCTTCTGCCCGCCAGAGAGCAGCACCCCTTTCTCGCCCACCATTGTCTCGACACCGTCCGGGAGCTGCGGCAGATCGTTGCTGAGCCGCGAGATCTGAATGGCGCGGTTGATCACTGCGTCGTTGGCATCCTCCCGGCCCATGCGGACGTTTTCGAATAGGGTATCGCTGAACAGGAACGTCGATTGCGGCACATACGCAATGGCGCGGCGCAAATCCGCCAGTTTGAGCGCCCGCACATCATGCCCATCGACGCAGACCTTGCCCTTCGTCGGGTCGAGGACGCGGGCCAGCAAATTGACCAGCACGGTCTTGCCGCTGCCCGTAGCACCCACCAGCCCCACGACCGTCCCCGCCGGGATGTGCAGCGAAATATCGCGCAGCAGCCAGGTACCGTCCACCTGCACGCCCACCTGCTCGAACGTGATCGCGCCCTGCGGTTCGGGCAGCGGTTTGGCGTCCGGCTGATCGTAAATGGCGGCGTCTTGCAACAGCGGTGTGATGCGCCGCAGCGCGCCGCGCGCCTGCTGGAAGCGCTGATAGATCATGCCCAGAGCCAGCAGGGCCTGCGTGATCAGCGCCAGGAAGAACAGGAACTGCGCGAAGTTGCCGAGCGTCAGCTCGCCCTGAATCGTCAGGTAGCCGCCGTAAAGCACCACGATCCCGGTCGTCGATTGGCTGATCATGTTGGGCAGCATCCCGATAGGCTCATTGCGGCGCTTGAAAAACAGCCACGTGCGCCGATAGCCTTGATTTTCGCGGGCGAAAGCCTGGGCGACGCCGTCTTCGCGCCCAAACGTCTTGATCGTTTGGATGCCGCTGGCCGCGTCCTGCACCAGTGAAGCGACCGCCCCGGCCTGCGTCTGCACGCGCTCGAACAGCGGCGCGAGGAACGTCCCGGCCCAGAACTGCAAGAGCGTCGAGATGAGCAGCACGGCGAACACGGCCAGCGTCAGCGGCAGACTGATCGTCGCCAGCAGGACGAACGTCGTTAAAATGCGAAAGATGCTGCTGCCCAGGCGCATAAACGTGATGGCCAGCAGCCGCCAAATGGTCTCAAGGTCGGCGTACATCCGCGAGAGCAGGTCGCCGGTTTCGTGGCGCTGGAAGAAGTCATGCTCCAACGACAGCAAGTTTTCGAACAGGTCGCGGCGGATGTCGAAGTGCACCGAATAGGCGATGTCGCCGCTGAACAGCCGCTCGAAAAAGAACGCGATCACAGCGATAATCGCTAGCACAATCAGGGCGATGAAATCGGGCAGCATCTCTTCCGGTGTCATGCCCAGCCGCACGTGATCGATGATAATACCAATCATATATGGCTCTAAGGCCGCTGCCGCCCCCGCGACGATGCTGGCGACGATGGCCCCAATAACCGCGCCTTTGTGCAAGGCCACATAGCGCCAAATCCAGCGCATATCGGCCTGTTGGGGTTTTGGCATTCTCGCTTGTCTAGCCATAGATGCGCATCCTTTGTCGGTAGCGTTAGATTGTGCAAAGAGACTCTATCCTAACCCGACGTGCCTAGCGCCACTTAAGACCAATCCGCCGTCAATGCCTGACCACAGCAGTCCGCGCCCGGTTGACAAGCGCGGCGCAGCAAGCGATCATCTGGATATAGCAAAGGCACAATCTGAGGCAAATGCATATGGCGCTTCCACGTAACCCGCTGTTCTGGGCGGTGTCGCTGGGACACTTCACCATCGATATGTTCAACGGCAGCGGCTCGGTGCTGATGGCGTTTCTCGCCGGGCACATCCTGCAGCTTTCCAATACCCAAATTGGTTTGGCGATCAGCCTGTATCAACTGCTGTCGGCGGTCAGCCAACCGTTGTTCGGCTGGATGGCGGACCGCAATGGCGGGCGCTGGATCGGCGCGGGCGGCGTCGCCTGGACGGTGGGGATGCTGGTGCTGGCGTTGCTCACCGCCGCCGCGACCGGTTCGTATGTGCTCATGCTCATCCCGTTTGTGCTGGCCGCGCTGGGCAGCGGTGCGTTGCATCCGGTCGGCGCGATGCACGCCGCCGATGTCGATAAGACGCGCGCGGCCAGCAACACGGCCATCTTCTTCATGATGGGGCAGATGGGGTTGGCGCTTGGCCCGGCGCTGACCGGCCTGCTGCTGGACAGCGCGGCGACGCATAATAATGTGCTGTTCATGGAAGCGCTCGGCCCGGCATTCAACGGACGCCTGATCGAACACGGCGCGGTCGAGCCGTTCCTACTGCTGGCGCTGATGGCGATCCCTGGCGTCCTGTTCATGGCGCTGGCGCTGCCGAACAAACACGTTCACGCGCAGGGGCAGCTGGCGGAACAGAAGACGGCGACGCAGGTCACGCGGCAGGTGCCGCGCACCGCGCTGCCGCTGCTGGTGTTGATCGTGACGCTGCGCAGTTTCATCAACCCGGGGATCGTCGCGTTTATCCCGGTACTGTTCCAGTCGCGCGGCTGGTCGGCGGCGGAATACGGCTTCATCACCAGCATTTACTGGTTTGCCAGCGGCATCGCCGGGATCGGTGCCGGGTATCTGGCCGACCGCTACGGCAGCCGCAACATCATCGCAGTGAGCATGATTCTGGCCGGGCCGCCGTTGTTCTTGCTGGCGACGGTCGACAGCTCCGCAGCGCTGATCTTTGCGGTGGCGGCGGGCGCGTTCGGCGGTGGCTCGCACAGCCTGATCGTTGTGATGGCGCAGCGCTTGCTGCCGGGGCGCAAAGGCCTGGCCTCCGGCGCGACGCTCGGCTTCATTTTCGGCGCAGGTGCGTTGGGCACGCTGATCATCGGCGGCCTCTCGGATCAGATTGGGCTGGAAGCGTCGTTCCAGATTGTTGCGGTGACGGCGGTCGGCGCTGGGCTGTTGGCGTTCCTGCTGCCTGCGGATCGCTATCTGCGCCCGCAGGCACCGCCGCCACCGATCCCGGCGGATGCCGACCCGGCCCCGACTCCGGTTGGCGCGGATTAGCGGCTGTTGAGCCGGGTGCCACTCAGCGATGTCCACAATCAAGCTGTCCGTCGTCATTGTCAATTACAATACCCGCGCTGATCTGCACGCGTGCTTAGCGGCGCTGGATCATTGTGTGCCGCGCCCGGAGATCATTGTCGTTGACAACAACTCCGCAGATGGCAGCGCCGAAATGGTCGCGGCAGAATTTCCGCGCGTGGTGCTGCTCACGCCGGGGCGTAACACCTGGTTCACGGGCGGCAACAATCTGGGCATCGCGGTGGCGCACGGCGAATACATTCTGCTGCTCAACCCCGACACCATCCCCTCGCCGGGATCGATGGCATTGCTTGTGCATTTTATGGATGCCAATCCGGGCTATGCGGGCGCGACCATGCAGCTCCGCTACCCGGACGGCTCGATCCAGCGCACCTGCTCGCAGATCCCGACGTATCGCTATCTGCTGCTGACGCATACGCCGCTGGGGATGCTGCTGCGCGGGATGCGCGAGCGGGCGCAGGCGGCCCATTGGTACGATGGCTGGTCGCGCGAGACCGACAAAGATGTTGAGGTGGTGCCCGGCGCTTGCCTGTTGATGCGCAGCGATGAGCTGCACCTCGACGAAAACCTGCTGCTGTATTTCCCGGAGGATGACTTATCGCAGCAAGTGGGTGGGCGCAAATTTCGCTACCTCACCGAACTGTCGATCACCCACCGGGAAAAATCGTCAACCAACACCCCCAGCGCCACCCAAATCTACTTCCGCGATCTGATGGTGTACACACGCAAACATCACGGCTGGCTGCTGGGGACGCTGTTGTGGCTGCTCTCGCGCCCGCTGGCGTGGGGGCTGGCCGTCAAATGGAAGTTGCGCCGGGATCGTTGATGAGCGGGCCGCTCAGGTGCCGCTCTCGAACGACTCGACCTGGATGCGCCAATACCGCGAGCCATCCTTGAGCCGATCCAGGTAGCGCTCCATGTAGAGTTCACGGCGCAGCAGGGCCGGGTCGGCGAAGGTATGCCAGTCGTTGAGCAG
Organism: Chloroflexota bacterium; assembly: GCA_010092805.1. Taxonomy (GTDB): domain Bacteria; phylum Chloroflexota; class Anaerolineae; order Aggregatilineales; family Phototrophicaceae; genus Flexifilum. The sequence continues at coordinate 4,050 of JAADYY010000395.1, forward strand.
CGCGTTGACCTCGCGCTCGCTGTAAACGCGGTCGAACTCAAAACGATTTGCCAGATACTCCAGGGCGCGGAGCTGGGCCGATTTTTTGTTGCGCGCCGACGGCCACACCGTCAGCCGCCCCGCCTCATC
>JAADYY010000396.1 GCA_010092805.1 Chloroflexota bacterium
ACCAACAGCATCATTATCCCCACTGATCCAATGATCGCGCAAATGAGCGGTTGTCATCAGCGGCAATGATCTATGTAACATGCGGCCTATTCAGCAGCGGCCCAGCTTTATCCAGCGCGCTCCAAGACGAAATAGAAGCCGGGCTTCCAGCTCTGGCAAACCAGATAGAGGTTATCGCCCTGCGCATACCACACCACATTGTGCAGATGCTGCGCCAGTTCCACGCCGAGGTCTTCCTTCGGGCGGATGGTCGAGAGGATCTCGAACGTCACCGCGTCCAGCACAAAGATCGGGGCCGGACGGTTACGATCCGCAGCGTACAAGCAGCCGACGACGGCCAACCAGCGCCCTTCCCATTCGATGAAATCGACGCCGCAGGGCCACGCCCCCGCCGGGACCCCGTGCGACGCGACAAACCCGCCGTCGAAGTCGTGGACTTGCAGCCGCGAGTGCCAGCGATCCGCGATGATCAGGTGCTGCTGATCGTGTGTCTGCCGGATGCCGTGCGCGGTGCCGAAGGTGCCGTTCTCCGCTGCATCCGTGTTCTTGCCACCGAAGATGCCCGTCCAGGCTTGCGACCGCGCATCCGCGCGTGTGATGTAGTTCGCCCCGTAGCCATCGGCGACGTAGAGATCTGCGCCGACGAGGGCGGTATCTGTCGGCTTGAAGGGGACGGGGTCGCCGTCCTGCTCGGCTTGATACTGCGCGAATTCGGGCCGCGACAGCACAAAATCCAGCGCGCCGTCCAAATCGATCACGGCGACCAACTCGGCGTCGTTGGCGGGCAGAAACAACCGCCACGCGCCGTCGATTTGGCCGAGTTTGGTGCTGTGAAAATTCAACGGCTGGAGTCGATCCGGCAGCGGGATCAACGTTTGCTGGCGCAGATCGGCGTCGATGCGAACGATCCCCGCGCCTGGCATCCCGTAGTAGATGGGGCCGAAGCCGTCGCGTTGATCGACCGCGAAGCCACCATGCAGATTGACTTCATGATCGCGGGCTGCGGCAGGCAGGGTATGCAGATCGTCACGGTGCGCAAAAGCGAATGGGGTAGAGCCGCTGAGTCCGGGCATAGCAGGTGTCCTCGCGGGATGGTTACAAAGCAGTGGGCACCGGATCACGCGCGATCCGGTGCCAGTGCGTTGGCACAGCGGCTTATTCTACGACAGGATGCCGACGTATTCCAATGGGTTGTTGGCGATGTTTTCGCCCCGGCAGTGGTAGAGCTTGTGAGTCTCGTTGCCGGGTGCTGCGGGGTTGAATTGGGTTTCCAGCGAGAAGTAGCGCATGGTGTAGCCCGCGCGGCGGCGGTCGCTGGTGTTGGCCTGCGCGCCGTGAATGATGCGGCCATCGTGCAGCGAGCATTCGTTGGGTTGCAATTCGAAGGCCACCGCCAACGACTCGTCGATTTGGTCGGCGCGGATCTCGGTGCCGAAGGTGTTGGTGTCCTTATCGACCGCGACATATTCGGAGAAGCCGTTGCGGTGTGTGCCGGGGATCACACGCAGGCAGCCGTTTTCCATATCGGTGCGGTCGAGCGCCAGCCACACCGTCACAATCTGATCCATGCGGTCGAGGCGGCCCTTCCAGTAGCTGCTGTCCTCGTGCCAGGGGGTCGCGCGGCCCACATGCGGCTCTTTGGCGATGAAGTGGCTCGACCACAGCCCGATGTTTGGCCCGATGAGCGGCTCGACGAGGTCGAGAATCTCGTCAGCCATCAGGAATTCGAACAAGCGCGTGTCGTGAAAGTGCGGCTTGTCCAGTTCGTCGGTGCGCTTGCCTTCGGCCTGCTGGCTCACGAGATCTTCGAAGATGGCGACCAGCCGATTGAATTTTTCGGTGGCGAAGACTGGCTGCTTAAAGAGATGGTAACCCTGTTCGTGGTAACTGGCAACAGCATCGGAGTCAAGACGATAGGTGCTCATACATGTTTTCCTAAAGAGCTAGTAGTCAATAAACGTTGCGTTGTCGCTTACAGTACGATTCAGGCAGTTGATCACGCGATAACCCGGAAACCAACAGCGCGGTCATCTGCGAGCAGGTGGCCGCGCCCAGGCGTGGGTGGGGCGGTTTACCCCGTCAGTGGCGGATGAGCAGGTGGGCGGCAGTCAACATGACCCGCCGCAGGTGCCCACTCACCGCGCGCTGATCATCGGCGTCGGCGTCAATGTCGGAGTCGTGGTGGGGTGCGCGCGCCACCAGCGCCTCGATGGCGTAAGCTTCGGCGTGCTCATCGTGGATATAGTCGAAGCCCGCGTCTTCGTAGCGGTCGAGCTGTGCCTGCTTGAAATCGTACAAGAAGTCCATCAGAACCCCCGTTCAGTTGCGCGCTCAATTGCGCGTTCAATGGCTGTGGAACTTCCGAGTCGCTCCGTCAGTGCGACAACGTATATTAAGCATAGTGGTCAGGTGGTGGTAGACGCATCCCCCCGATGGGGTATTGTTGGGCAGGCGCGGCGGGGTATCTGTGGGGGTAGTGCTTAACGATAACTCGATGAGGGTGGTATTAAAGTTATATGAGTCTGAGTTGATAGGCAGCGGTGACCGCTTCGGTGCGGTTGCTGACGCCGAGCTTGCCATAAATGTTGCGCGCGTGGACTTTGACTGTGCCCACCGACAGGAACAGCCTCGCGGCGATGTCGCGGTTGCTCATCCCCTGCGCCAACAGCCGCAGCACCTCAAGTTCGCGGTCGCTCAATGGATCCACGAGGGTCTGCGCTTCGGATTCCGGCGCTGCTGCGCTGTGCTGATCGTTTAGGTGCTGGCCCACATGTGCCAGCGCCGCCCCTAAATCGGCGGATGCACCCCGTTCCCAGGCAGATCGGTAACCCGCTGCACCCAGCGCCGCTTCGAGTGCAGCCCGCAATTGTGCCAGCCGCGGCCAGCGTTCCATCCAGGTGGTGATGTTCACCGGGTGCGCGAAGGCCAGCCCCAGCAGTTCAGCCGCACGGCCATACGCGCCCCCATGCGCCAGCATGAGCGCCGCCACTGGCAGGATCAGCACTTGTGCCAGCGGCAGATGTGC